>NZ_JAMYLQ010000011.1:0-171949 GCF_040318115.1 Mesorhizobium sp. M1312
CTCGCGGCGCGGGGGCGCCCCCCCCCCCCGGGGCCGGGGGGGGGGGGCCCCGGGCCCGCCCCCCCAAAGACCACTAAAAACACCCGCCCCGCCCCCCCGCGCCCCGCCCCCTTTCGGGGTCAATCACTGGGCCTTAGCGCATGATCATACGCTGTTCGTCGCGTTTTTGCGTATAGGTGCCCTTGTCATAGGCGACCTGCGCCTCAAGCTGCTCCTTGGTGAAGTTCGTGTAGAGATAGCGGTTGCCATCCTTGTCGGTCATGAATTTAAGGTTGTCCATGCCGACAGCCACTTCCTTCTCGCCGACGCCGAGGAAACCGCCGACGTCGATGATGACGGCGTCGACCTTCTTGTCGCCCGTCAGCACGACGTCGCCAATCTCACCGACGTTGACATCATTGGCGCCGTAGACGGTGGTTCCAACCAAATCTTCGGACCGGATTTCGTTGATCGGCATTTCGGTCAGCGCCGATTTGTCGATCGCCGCGGTCTGCGTCTGGTCAGGGGTTGCGTCAGGCGTTGCTGCAGCCGGAGCCTCGGCTGTCTTGTCCGCCGGTGCTGGAGCAGCGGGGTCAGGCGTTGCCGGGGCCTGCGCTGTCTTGTCCGCCGGTGCCGGAGCAGCGGTGTCAGGCGTTGTTGCCGGGGCCTGCGCTGTCTTGTCTGCCGGGGCTGGGGCCGCATCGACAGTAGGGGTGGTTGTCACTGGCGCCGGTGACGCCGCGTCATTCGATGCTGTAGTCGCCGGGGCGGGATCATAGGCCTCGCGCTTGAACTCCGGCAGCGCCTCCAGGTCTTCCTTCGTGGTCTCGGCCACCAGCCAGCGATCGCCGTCCCTTTCCGCCCACTTGGCCTTATCGAACTCGAAGGCGACATTCTTTTCGCCAACCTCAAGGAAGCCGCCGACGCCAATGATCAGCGACTCGGCCTTGCCATCCTTGGCCAAGACGATGTCGTTTACGTCGCCGATATTTTGAGCATCGTCGCCGGTGCCGTTGTAGACGGTTTCGCCGATGATATTGGTGGCAAGATTACCGTCGGCACGCTTCACAGGTTCGGCCGGAGCTGCGGTGCTATCGGCTGGAGCAGCCGGAGCATTCTGTGCGGTGGTATCCGTCGAGCCGGAAGGGGCGGCAGGAGCCGTAGCCGTGGTATCATTGGCCGCCGGAGCCGGATC
This sequence comes from Mesorhizobium sp. M1312, assembly GCF_040318115.1. NCBI lineage: Bacteria > Pseudomonadati > Pseudomonadota > Alphaproteobacteria > Hyphomicrobiales > Phyllobacteriaceae > Mesorhizobium > Mesorhizobium sp. M1312. The sequence goes on from NZ_JAMYLQ010000011.1 coordinate 1,175, forward strand.
GTAAGCGTCACGGTCGAAGTCCGGCTGAGCCGTCAACTCATCCTTTGTGGTTTGGGCAATCAGCCAGCGGTCGCCATTCCGTTCGGCCCATTGCAGCTTGTTATAGTCGAATGCGACGTTCTTGGCGCCAACGCCAAGAAAGCCGCCGACGCCGATGACGACGGATTTCGCCTGACCGTTTTCATCGAAGACGACATCACTGACCTCACCGATATTCTCGGCATCGTCGCCTGTGCCATTATAGACCGATTCACCAATGATATTCGTCACCAGACTACCCTCGGCGCGGGCAGCAGGGGTCGCCGGGGCGGTATCCTGGACTGCCGGGTCTTGCGTCGGGGCCGGGGTTGTGGCCGTCTGCGCATATGCACCGGTCGCAATCAGCGCTGCGAGCGCGGTGGTGGTCAAAAGGGTGCGGATCATCGTAATACTCCTCGCGTATATCTCGTTGGGGCCGCGAGCATGGGAGATCGGTCGCGGCGTCACACATTCACAACGTCGTGACCGCGCGGTTGTTCCGACACCATGGCGAGTGTCGTGCAAAAACCACCCGAATCGCGCCCAACCAGGCGGTCGGCGGGTGAGATTCGCTCCTGTATATTCGTCAGAGCTGCGGAACTTTTTTTCAGCCGCCCCGTTCCAGCCTATGGCTGGGTGTGTTCTGGCCGATGATTATTCAATGGCTGCCAAGAAAAAACGGAGCGGGGGGATGCGATTTGCGGCGGTGCTGAACCAGGAGGGCGGCACTCTGCGCACGATTGATCTTTCGGCCTTCACGGACCGGATGCGCCAGACGCTGGAGGCAGCAGGTCACTCCATCGATATCGACATCGTTGCCGGCAAGGATATCGTCGCAACGCTGGGCCGCATCGCTTCGAAGCACAGCGTCGACATTGTGCTGGCCGGTGGCGGCGACGGAACCATTTCGGCTGCGGCGGCTCGGTTGATGGGCAGGAAGAAAGCACTTGCCATTCTACCGGCTGGCACGATGAACCTCTTCGCCCGTGGGCTCGGCATTCCGCAAACCCTTGACGCGGCCGTGAAATCGTTTGCCGACAGCGAGGTGATCGCAGTCGATATGGCAACCGCCAACGGTAAGCCATTCGTGCATCAGTTCTCGATCGGCATGCATGCCAGGATGGTTCAGCTTCGCCAGACCATGGAGTTTGGCTCGCGGTTAGGAAAGATGCGGGCCTCGGTGAAGGCTGCGTGGGCGGCGATCAACAATCCGTCGGCAATGAAGGTGACGCTGACCATAGGCGAAGCCGAGATCGTGACGCGCACCACCGGCATCGGCATCACCAACAATCTGTTCGGTGAGGGTCATCTGCCCTATGCCGACAATCCCGCCGGCGGCGTGCTCGGCATCTATGTCACGGTGGCGCGGCGGCGTGGCGAACTGGTCAGGTTCCTCTTCGACGTGGCGCGCGGTAAATGGCGCGACAGTGAGCACGTCGAAATCCACCAAGCCGACCGGGTCATTTTGAAAGTCGACTCCGCAAAGAAACGTCGCGCCGTCATGGACGGCGAACTGGTCGGGCTTGATCGCGAAACCACGGTCGAAATCCATCCTGGCGCGCTGAATGTTCTCGTCCCGGCGCGCGCTGTCCAAGCGAAGGCCGCGTGATGGATCCCGGCATAGTCGATCGGAAGGCTTCAGCCTTTGGGAATCTCTCCCTGTTCGTCCCTGGGAAGCTCGCCCTGTTCGGTTGTCGACGTCTTGTCTATCATGTTGCCGTAAATCTCCGCGATGCCCCAGGCGATAAACGCCAACAGCAGCGCGGCTATCAAGATACGGAAAGTATCCACCCCCAGCGTCCTTGGCGGGCTTTGTCTTCAGGAACGATCCTGGGCATGATCGGCCTCCATATGGTTTGGCGCTGGCATGTCGTTTAGCGCCGGCAAGTCGTTTGGCGCCGGCGGGCGCTGGCAAAATGTGGTTGGGTAACGGTTCCTCAAGGCGAAGGTTCCGGTCTCAGAGCCAGGCAACTGGCCTGGCGAGAATGGCTGCAAGCCGATGCTTTTGGGGGCCTTGTGGATAGCAGGGTAGAGAAAACGCCGAATCTGCCGGTCGATGTCCTTAACGTGGTAAGGGCGCAGGATCGGCTTGCAGTACTGCACGGTCTCAATGCAATGGACACGGCGGCCGATCCTGACTTCGACCATATCAGCGGTCTTGCCGCCGCGGTCATGCAAGCGCCCATCGCGCTGGTGACGCTGGTCGATGTCGAGCGGCAATGGTTCAAGTCCTGTGTCGGCCTGGATGAGACCGAGGCCGCGACCCATGCATCTTTCTGCGCCCATGCCATTGCCGGCGGCGACGAGCCGATGGTGGTGACCGATGCGACCACGGATCCACGTTTCAACGCCAGACCGCTGATCACTGGCGAGCACCATGTCCGTTTCTATGCGGGTGCGGCGATTGTGGTGGCCGGCGCCCGGGTCGGCACGCTCTGCGTGCTTGACCGGAAGCCGCGCGCGTCCCCGTCTGCCGCCCAGCTCGAACAATTGATGGCGCTCGCCGGCCTCGCCGCCAGCCTGTTCGCATTGAAGAACGCCACCCGCAACGGCGCCAGCATCGCTGCGGCGCTGGCGCGCGAGGAAAAGCGGCGCGGCATCGCGCTTGATGCCGCCTCGCTCGCAAGCTGGGCATGGGATATCCACACCGATGTGATCGAATGCGATGTCCGGTTGTCCGAGCTGTTCGGCCTGCCGCGCTCGAACCGGCTGAGGGCGCGCGATATCCTTGCCGCCATCGACCCGCGTGATGTCTACCAAACCGAGACGCGCTTTCGTGACGCGCTGACCGGCGGCGACGACTATTTTGGCGAATATCGCGTCAAAAGCTTCACTCCGCCGCGCTGGCTCGCGACGCGCGGCCGTGTCATCGAGCGCGACGGCGACGGCAAGCCGACGCTGATCTTCGGCGTCAATTACGACATCACCGAACGCAAGCTGGGCGACGAGCGGCAACGGCTCTTGCTGCGCGAGCTGAACCATCGCGTCAAGAACACGCTGGCGACAGTGCAGGCGCTGGCGACGCAGACCGTTCGCCATGCCCGCCAGCCGAGCGAGTTCCTCGAAGCCTTCAGCGCCAGGCTTCAGGCGCTGGGCGCCGCCCACAGCCTGCTGTCCGACCGCGAGTGGCGCGGTATCGGCATTCGCGATCTCGTGCAGATCGAGGTCAAGCCGTTCGACACCGCCGAACAGCCGCGCATGACGATCTCAGGCGCCGATCTGCTGCTTTCGCCCGACCAGGCAGTCGGGCTCGGCCTGATCCTGCATGAACTGGCCAGCAACGCGCTGCAACACGGAGCGCTGTCGGCGGCTTCGGGCAAGGTCGATCTCGACTGGCGGGCACAGGGCCGGAAAGGCGCACGGCGCCTGGTGCTGACCTGGCGCGAAAGCGGCGGGCCTGAAGTTGCCTCGCCCGAACGCCACGGCTTCGGCTCGATCCTGATCCGCCGCAGCCTGGCCAAGGTCATCTCCAGCGAAGTGACCCACGAATTCCGGCCGGAAGGCGTGTTCGCCGAAATATCGATGCCGCTGGAGGATCTGCCCAAGTGACGGCTCGACCATGAATCCCGAACCGAAGGTCCGCGTCAGCGAAAAGTGGAGCTCGGTTTTCGGATAAGATGGTGGTCAAACAACAAGAAGAATCGCTTCGAACTATTTCGCTTCGCCGGCATCCGGATCGTCGGCATCGGGCTTCACGTTCTCGCGGTAGATGGCGTAGGCGGCGAGTGCAATCGCTGGGCCGAGTAGGGTGCCCAGGCCGCCTTTCCCCTTGAGTAGCGCCGGCAGCACGGCGAGCGCGGCTGTGATGCCGACCGCCTTCATATCGGCTTGGCGCCTCCGCGCCCGGCGTCGGGCGCGCGCGCCGGCCGACAGCTGATGGAAGAGCAGGAGAAGCCCTGCGATCCCTAGGAGGCCGACGCCGAAACCAAGGCAGGCTGCCATCGGCCCGTAGCGACCCGCCACCCAGACATAGGCCGCTCCGACGAGGAAACCGACGCCACAAAGTGCTGCAAGTGCTGCGAGCGCATAGACGATTGCAGCCGTGCGCGCGCGGCGCATGGCTGCCAGCGCTTCACCCGAGGCGAGGCCCGAGATCAACGATGCCAGCATTCCCATCTGGGCTGAGGCTTAGCGGCGCGCGAGAAGCGCGAACAGAAAGCCGAGGCCTGCCGCGATTGCCAGCGACGTCACCGGCTTTTCGCGCACGCTCGCCACCACTTGCGCTTCGAGATCCTTGGCGTTGCTGCGCATATTCTCAAACGCTGCTTCGCCTTGGGCGCGCAATTGCTCGACTCCTTCCGCAGCAACGCGACGAGCAGCCCCGTACCCATGTTGGCCGGTCTCGGCCAGCTGTTCGGTGAGTTTCTGAATGTCGACTTTCAACTGCCTGATGTCGGCTTCAAGGGCCGAATTCGTCCGGCTTTCGTTCGGGGACTTTCCTGCGGCAGTCGCCATCGCTTGACTCCTTGCGTTTGCTCGGGTCGAAACGTTCGACCCACCCCAAGGTTCCGAAATCGGAACAACTCCCATGAAAGGGTGTTTCCGCAGGCGAGTCCAGCCCGGCACGTCTCCGGTAGCCGCTCAGATCAGCGGTCGGCGATCTTCGCTCAACCCTTCCCAGCGGGCGAGTTCCTTGAGCCTTTCGTTGTCGACCACCTCGCAGCCGCCGTCGCGCCAGAAGATAAGCTTGCGGTCCATCAGCTTACGGATCGTCTTGTTGGTGTGGACCAGCGACAGGCCGAGCGTGTCGGCGAGGTGCTGCTGCGTGATCGGAATCTGCACCGGCGTCCTGCCGTTCAGCCCGACCACCCTGGCGCGGCTGGAGATGAATGCGATGAGATAGGCAGCACGCTCGAGCGCGGTGCGTCTGCCGATACTGAGCAGGTTCTCGTCCAGCATGCGCTCCTCTCGCGAGGCGATCCAGGTGATGTCGTAGGCGAGGCCAGGATGGCTGCGGTAGAGCTCGGGAAGGGCTTCCCGCTCGAAGACGCAGAGCAGCATCGGCGACAACGCTTCCACGGAATGCTGCATTTCGCCCATCAGGCTGCCTTGCAAACCGATGAGATCGCCTGGCATGGAATAATTCAGAATCTGACGGCGGCCATCCGGCAGCAATTTGTAGCGGAAAGCCCAACCCGACAGCACCGTGTAAAGATGGGCGCTGTGGCTTCCCTCCACCAGAACGGTAGCCCCCTTGTCGAAGGCCAGTTCGCCCTTCTTGTGTGCGTTGACGAAGACGAGTTCCTGCTCCTCGAACGCCCGGAACGCCGGCAACGGCCGCAGTGGGCAGTACTCACATGAATACCGGCGGGTGGACAAAGAACGGCCGTTCTGGCCAGGCATTTCAATCCCTCTTCGAGAGCGGGCCCTTTCCGGAGGGCGATAGCAAACGCCCTGCAGGCGTCGAGGTTACGCCATCTGCGACGACATGTCTTTTTTAAATGACAGGATGCCAAATAACATTAAATGACAGGAAGCCAAATAGGGAACATCACTCCTCTATTCCCTGCGTTCCCTGTTCCCGGCGCCCCACGGAGACATTGCCACGTGCCCCCATTGCTGGACGGATTGCGGATTCTTGTTCTGGAGGATGAATTCCTGATCGCCATGGATGTCGAGCAGCTTTGCCGCGACTATGGCGCAGGCGACGTGGTCATCGCCCGCGATCTGGCTGAGATCGATCGGAAGAGCGTTGCCTCGCGATTCGATGCGGCCATCGTCGACCTCATGCTGGGCGGCACTTCGACACTCGATTTCGCTTCGCGGCTGCGCGAATCGGGCGTCCCTTTCGTCTTCGCCTCGGGCTATTCCGAGATGGACGAAATCAAGGTGTCCTTTCCGGATGTCAGACTGGTCACCAAGCCCTATTCGGGAGAGGATCTCGTGGAGGCGGTGGCGGCGGCGTGCGGGCGCGGACCTCTTGTTTGATGGTCCGTATTCAGGCGGCGTTCGACCCCGTCACCTGAGCCGAGATCGCATCCGGGCCAAACTCGTCATCGCCGGAAATCTTCAGGATCTCCTGCAGCCGCGTGCGCGCGCGGCTGACGCGGCTCTTGATCGTTCCGACCGCGCAGCCGCAAATTTCGGCGGCTTCCTCGTACGAAAAGCCCGACGCGCCAATGAGGATGATGGCTTCGCGCTGGTCCTCTGGCAATTGCTCGAGCGCGCTACGAAAGTCCTTGAGGTCGAGCTGGCCGTGCTGGGCCGGATGGACGGCCAGCCTGGCCGTCATGATCCCGTCGCTGTCCTGCACCTCGCGGCCGCGCTTGCGCATCTGCGAATAGAATTCGTTGCGCAGGATGGTGAACAGCCAGGCCTTGAGATTGGTGCCCGGCTCGAAGCTTTCATGCTTGTCCCACGCCTTCACCAGTGTTTCCTGCACCAGATCGTCTGCCTTGTCGGCGTTTTGCGTCAAAGACACGGCAAAGGCCCGCAGGCTCGGAATCGAGCCGAGCAGATCCGTCTTGAAGCTCTGGGAGACGACCGCCATGCCTCAGTCCTTTTTCCGTGCAGGTTGCGCCTGCTCCAACTGGCTGAGCAATTGGGCGAAGCGATCCGGCACGTTGTCGGAGACCAGCTCGTCGTAATATTGTTTGAGTTTGCGGCCGATTTCCGAGTTTGGCCCGAGCGGGTCGCCGGAAGCAGCCCGGCGCCTGTTGGCAGCACCAGCCGTGTTATCTTTCGTCATGTCCTCATTTCGCCCTTTATTCCCAGCACCGTGCCGCCCTTCAATACACGATGCAAAGCCGGCGGTCCCCTTGTCCTGGTTGCCCGTCCCGACCTCAAACGCCGTCCTCTTACATTAGTTCCAAAAGCATCGGAACTTTTTCCCAAAGCCGGCGTTTATGTTTTCAGGGCTATTTCGGGGCTTGTAATCAGCTTGGCCCACAATCTATGCAATTACGTCAGAGGGAGACGTCCATCATGAGCCTATCCGCAACCATCGCTCCGCACCTACCGTTCCTGCGCCGCTTCTCGCGGGCCGTTTCCGGATCGCAGGAGAGTGGCGACGCGCTGGTCGCCGCGATGCTCGAAGCCATCATCGCCGACGTTGACATCTTTCCGAACGCGTCGAGCGACCGCATCGCGCTCTACAAGGTCTTCGCCAGGCTGTTCACCTCGGTCGCCATCCGCGTTCCGCAAGAACACCCGCAGTCGGCGTGGGAACAGCGCGCCGCCGCCAATCTGAACGCGATCTCACCCCGTCCCCGGCAGGCCTTCCTGCTGGTCGCCGTCGAAGGTTTCAGCGAAGACGAGGCGGCGGAGATTCTCGACGTCGACGATCAGGAGTTCTCCGACCTTCTTGCCGAGGCCAGCAACGAGATTTCCCGCCAGGTGCAAACCGATGTCCTGATCATCGAGGACGAGCCGCTGATTGCCATGGACATCGAGCAAATGGTCGAAAGCCTGGGCCATCGCGTTGTCGGGACTGCCCGTACCCACGCCGAAGCGGTGGCAATGTTCACAAAGACGCGGCCGAAGATGGTGCTGGCCGACATCCAGCTTGCCGACGGCAGTTCAGGCATCGAGGCGGTGAACGAGATCCTGTCGTCCACACCGGTGCCGGTGATCTTCATCACCGCCTTTCCCGAGCGCCTTCTGACCGGCGAGCGGCCGGAGCCGGCCTTCCTCGTCACCAAGCCGTTCAATCCGGATATGGTCAAGGCCCTGATCAGCCAGGCGCTGTTCTTCGACCGGCATGCGAAAGCCGCTGCATAGGACCGGGCAGGCCCGGCCTCGCGCCGCCCGTTTCGACAGATCGCCCGTTTTCTACTGATCGAATGGATGCTGACCTCTTGCGGCTGGCAAACGTCACTTGCGCCTCGAACTTCCCTTGAGCAATGTCGATTCATTCGGGCCGGAAAGATTTGCAGGGATCGTCTTTTTCGGGAAATGGTGGAACAAACGGCAGAGAAAGACGTTTTTGCCGTACCATTTGAAGGAGATGGATCATGCTTTACTGGGCGCTCGTATTTCTCGTCGTCGCGATCATTGCAGGCGCTCTTGGTTTCGGCGGCATCGCCGGTACCTCGGCTGGTATAGCGCAGATACTATTTTTCATCTTTCTCGCTTTCCTGATCATCTCGCTTATTGCGGGCTTGTTCAAACGCGCGTCGTGAACTGAGATCCAACACTGGGAGCCGCACCCCTCAAGCGGTTTCCAGCTACCGCCGGGCGGTGTCCTTAGCTGGACATCGCTCGGCGGACTTCTTTTGGGAACCCATTTTTCAGTCAGTCGTTCAGCCTGCAGGGGGTGGGTGAAGTGATCAAATGCAGTCCAGAGCCGGAGACATGAAAGACAGCGGACGGAGCGATGAGATCATCGCTTCGCAGTCCGCTGAGAGCGGAATGCAGCTTGGCCGTGCCCTTCTCCATGCGCTGCACAATGCCGGCATTTCGGTTGTCTATCAGGATCGCGACATGAAAACCGTCTGGGCCCGCAACATGCGCCCGCCATGGGCTTCCGATACGGCCGACAGCAACGGCATGCTGCCGCTGGCGCAGGCGGAGCGCATCGGTGCGGCCAAACGCAACGTCGTCGCATCCGGCAACCCGGAACACCTTGAGCTAAGCATTCCCGCCGACGATGGCGTTCGCTGGTTCCAAATATGGGTAGACGCGGATCGCGACGACGGTGGCGCGGTGCAGGGCGTCGTCACCACTATGGTCGAAACGACCGAGCAGAAACGTCGCGAGCAAACCCTGAAGACGCTGCTGCGAGAGGTCAGCCATCGCTCAAAGAACCTTTTGGCAATTATCCAGAGCATCGCCACCCAGACCAGCCGTTATTCGGACACGCTTACCGATTTCCTGACACGCTTTCGCGGCCGTCTGCAGTCGCTTGCCTCATCCCAGGACCTGGTGACCTCGTCCAACTGGCGGGGAGCGGCACTGCGCGAACTGGTGTCCGGCCAGGTCGGCCGCTATGGAGCCGACCCCGTGCGCAGCCTGCGTTTCCGCGGTGCAAACCCATACCTAAACCCCAATGCCGCCCTGCATATCGGCTTGGCCATGCACGAGCTCGCCGTCAATTCGGTCAGCTATGGCGCTCTGTCGCGAGCCGACGGATTCGTCGAGGTGACGGCCGATCTGACGGCCGCTTCAGCTGGCGAGACCGCCCTGTCGCTGACATGGGCCGAAGCCATCGGAGCCAATGACAATCATCCTAATGAGAAGCGTTTTGGCAGTGTAGCGCTCGAGCGCGTTGTGCCTGCGTCGTTGAACGGTAAGGCGACACTTGAAATCACCGGGGACCGCCTCGAATATCGTCTTGTCGTTCCTCGCGGCAATTTCGAGACGGATTGACCGGACAACAGCCGAGACCAAGAGGGCTGGGGCCAAGAGGGTTGGGATTGACACCGGCCGCGCCGGCTTTAACCATCTGTTCACCATAAAGTCCGATGCTGTTTTTTCCAGACACAGCATGACGTTTTCGATCGCAGTCTGCTGCTCAGTACGGGAGGAATGGCTTTGACGGTTGCCGACATCAACAGGCTGGAACAGGCCGCACGCGTTTCGATGGGCGGGTTTCAGGATCTCGAAACATCCGTGATGCCGTCGCCCCGTGCTTCCCTCCCGCCCCCCGGCCTCGCCGCGATCGGGCTAGCTGCAGTGGTCGTCCTGGCCGCCGCGTTCCAGTTGATCTAGAGCGTCGGACCCAAAGTAGCCGGCTGCTTGTGCTCGCCTCATGTCGACCTGTCTCCGCGCCAGCCTGCATCGCAGGAACTTTGACGAATGTGGCCCGTTCTTATGGCGAGAGGACCGTTGCCATGGAACACATCGCTGCCGTGTTGCTGGTTATTGGCTGTTCGAACGCGATGACCGAGTGTCGCGAACTGCCCGTACCGGTGAGCGTTTTCGAAACCGCTCAGGAATGTACCGCCGCGCGTCCGTTTGCCTTGAGCGACGTGCAGGGTCAGGCTCCGCGCATAATTGCCAAATGCCTTTCCGTCGATCCGGCACTTGAGGATGATTACGACCAGATCGTTTGGGATGTGCGTCCGGACGGCACGCTCGACGCTTCCGTGGAGATTTCCAACCTTGAGGTTGCCTCGACCGGCGCGCGCCCCGAAAAAGATTCTCTTAGCCAACAATGAAATCGAGCAAGCAAAACCCTTTTTCGCGTGATAAATGACGGGCGGAGCTACAAGTGGGACAAAGCGAGGAGTGCCCTATGCGGAAGATGATTATTGCCATGGTTGCCGTGGTCGCGGTCAGCGGTTGCAGCACCACTGAGCAGGATGTCGGCGTCGGTGCCGGTGTCGGCGCTCTGGCCGGCGGCCTGATTGGCGGCGGCAGGGGTGCGCTCGTCGGCGCAGCCGTCGGTGCCGGTTCCGGCCTGCTGGTGCGCAACCTTCGCAATGGCTATTGCCAGTACCGCGACAACCGTGGCCGTCTCTTTACGGCTCGTTGCTGATCCTTTCAAACCGCATGAGGCAACAGAAGTGGAGACCGGCTCGTCCGGTCTCTGTTTACCTGTGTCTTCGAATTACTTGCGCCTTCGAAAACGGTCGGTTTGCGGCAGCGTTTCAGTCCGACAGTGGAACCCTGATTTCCACGCGCAATCCGTCATCATGAAAATCGCGATTGATCGTACCGCGCAATTCGCGCGTGACGTTCAGATCGATCAGCTTGGTGCCAAAACCGATTTTGACAGGTGGTTCGAGTTTCTTCTGGCCGACTTCGCGCCAGTTGAGAACCAGCGTCCGGTCGCGCCCGCGGCCTTCGACCGACCAGTCGACCTTGAGCGACCAGTCGCCCCTTCGAGTATTGGCCGAATTGCCGGCTTCGCCATATTTCAGCGCGTTCGTCGCCAGTTCGTGAAAGGTCAGGCCGAGCGCTTGCGTCGTCGTCTCGTCGAGCAGCACCTCTGGCCCCGACAATATCCCCTCGGGAAGCTCCTTGCCGAACACCTGGCCAAGCTCGATGCGCAAGAGATCGCCGAGATCGGCCTTCTGCCAGCGCGAGCGCGTCAGCATGTCCTGGGAAGCCGCCATCGCTTGCAACCGGGCCGAAAAAGAGGACGAGAACTCGTGGACGTCGGTGGCGTGCGATGCCGTCTGGCGCGCGATCGCCAGCACCCGCGTGATCGAGTTCTTGATGCGGTGCTTCATCTCCTGCAGCATCAGGTCTTTTTCGAGCAGGCTCTTTTCCGTCGTTTCATGAAGCAGCGAGACCGCGTCATAGGCCCGCTCCTGATAGCGTGCCACCAGCGCGATGGTTCCCGCGAGCAGCAGTCCGAACAGGCCGAGCATCACCGGAATGGCGCGCGAGGAGGGTTGCGAGAAGGCGCTTGTCGGCCTGAACAGGACGGTCCATGGGCGTCCGGCGATGGTGATCTCACGAGAGACCAGCAGCCTGTCGCCGAAGCTCGACGCCGGCGGCGTTTCCGACTGGAACAGAAGATGGTCGGCATCCACCTTGCCGTCATAGATTTCGATGTTGACCGGCAGCAGCGGCGTCCGGCTGAGCGCGGTCTGGAACAGATCGCGGGCGCGGAAGGCCGCATAAAGAAAACCTGTTGTCGAGGATCTTGACGCATCGATGCCGGCCTGGGCGGTTTCGACGTTGAGCCGCACGAAGACCAGGAATCCGGTGAAGGTCTGCGCAGCACCTGTTCCCTGGCCTAGCTGCACGCGCCCGCTCGCGTGCTGCTGGTTGTCGGCCATCGCCCTTTCGATCGCCTCGCGCCGCACCGGTTCGGTGAACATGTCGTAGCCGATGCTGGATTGATTGGAAGGATCCAGCGGCTCGAACAGCATAATGGGCGTACGCCATGGCAGCGTTGTTGTAGCCGGATAGATCGCATGGCTGGCGCCATAGTCGTGCAGGATGGCACGCTCGACGGCTGCCTCGTCACCGGCTCTCACCAGCCGGAGAAAGCCGATACCGCGCAGGCCGGTAAAATTGTCGTTGATACCAAGCGCTTCGAAGAACGCCTTGAATTCACCCCGCGAAATGCCACCATTGCGCGCCTCGAACAGTGCATGGGTCGATCGCAGCAGCGACAGATGCAGGTCGATGCGGCTATCGATCCGGTTGAGCGCATCGTCCGCCGTCGCCTCGAACTTGATGCGCGCCGCTTCCTGCGTGGCGAAATAGGCGAATCCCGCCATCGTCAGACTGATCAGCGCGACGGCGATGAAAGCGACGATCGGAAAGAACTTCTTCAAATTGCTGCTGCGGCCCATGGTTCCCCATCTTATGGGCAAGTCCCCGCATCAACACAATGGCGCGGCCAAACCATCATGACCGCTGGCACATCGCATGACAGGTACTTAGCCAGCTTATTGAAGCCTCAGGCGGCGATCTTCAGCGCACCTGGCCCCGGAATGGCACCGGGCGGGCACTTGCCCAGGATGATCATGCCGAGCACCTCGTCCTGGGTCACGTCGCTGGTGCGCGCCGTGCCGACGACCCGACCATTCTTCATCACGCAGACGCGGTCGGCAAGCTCGAACACATCGTGGATATCGTGGCTGATCAGGAAGATGCCGATGCCGTCGCCCTTGAGTTGCATGACCAATTCGCCGACCTGCGCCGTTTCCTGCGGGCCCAGCGCCGCCGTCGGCTCATCCATGATCAGGATTCGGGCGTTGAACAGGATGGCGCGCGCGATTGCCACCGACTGCCGCTGGCCACCCGAAAGCTTGACCACCGGCTCCTTGAAGCGCTGGAAACGAGGAGTGAGCCTGCCCATCACCTTGCGCGCCTCGGCCTCCATGGCGCCATCGTCGAGCGTGCCCCAGCCGGTCATCAGCTCGCGGCCGAGGAAGAGGTTGGCGGCGGCGTCGACATTGTCGGCGAGCGCCAGCGTCTGGTAGATCGTCTCGATGCCGTATTTCTTGGCGTCGCGCGGATTGGAGATCGAAGCCTCCTCGCCATTGACGAAGATCTGGCCCGAATCGCGTTTGTAGGCGCCGGACAGTATCTTGATCAGCGTCGACTTGCCGGCGCCGTTGTGGCCAAGCAGCGCCACGACCTCGCCCGGGAAAAGGTCGATCGACGCATCGTCGACGGCGCGAATGCCGCCAAAGGCAATCGAAATATTGCGCATATCGATCAGTGGCGTGGGAGCAGTTGTGTCAGCCATGATCGTTCCTCCCTATGGTTTTTGCTTGAGCATGATGTTGACCGAAAACCCGGTATCCACTTTTCACCTGACGCGGCCCTTCGGCTCTGGATCATGCTCAGACCCGCTTGCGATAGACGGTGTCGAGCCAGACGGCGATCACCAAGACGGCGCCGACGACGACGCTCTGAAGCGGTGAATCGATGCCCAGCAACACCATGCCGGACTGCAGGGACTGCATCAGAAGTGCGCCCAGCATAGCACCAAGCACGGTGCCGGAGCCGCCGGCCAACGACGTGCCTCCAATGACCGCAGCTGCGATGACCAAGAGCTCGTCCAGCGTACCCAGCGCATTGGTCGACGCATTGAGACGGGCCGACGCAATCGCCGCGCTGATCGCGGCCAGAACGCCCATGATCATGAACACCTTCATGGTCACCCAGCGCGTGTTGATGCCGGCGAGTTCCGCCGCTTCCGGATTGCCGCCGATGGCAAAGACATAGCGGCCGAAACGGGTGCGCCTGGAGATGAAGGTCATGACGATGCCGACAGTGACCGCGATCAGCACCGGTATGGCGATGCCATGGGCGATGAACAGCCCGCCTTCCGGGACGGTGATGCCGGTCCGCTGGGCGTACTGGCGAACGATGCCGATCGGCCAGGGATAGGAATTGGCGATCCAAACGGCGCAAAGGATGGCCGCGCAGGCGACAGCACCGAGCAGGGTCTCCGCCCAGACGGGGCGCAGCGGATATTTGAACCGCTTGCGCTGCGACCGGCCGTTGAGCAGCATGAAGGCGACGGCAACACAGGCGAGAATGCCGACGATCCAGCTTGCGGTTGCCCCGATCGAGCCACGCGGCCCGCCACCCATGAGCTGGAAGGTGGCGTCGAGCGGCGCGACGGTGCGCCCGCTCGTCATCAGCCACGCCATGCCGCGCCAGATCAGCAGGCCGCCCAGCGTCACGATGAAGGCCGGAACCTCGAGATAGGCGATGATGAAGCCCTGGAGCGCGCCGATCATCAGGCCGAGGACCACGCCGGCAGCCAGTGCGATGATCCATATCCAGGGATTTCCAAGCTGGAACCCCATGACCCGGATCAGGAATTCGGCCTGCGCGACGCCCATCACCATGCCGATCACGCCTTCGACGGAGCCGACCGAAAGATCGATGTTGCGCATCACGATGACCAGCACCATGCCGGTCGCCATGATCGCTACCGAGGAGGTCTGCACCGACAGGTTCCAGAGATTGCGCGGCGTGAGGAAAAGCCCGCCCGACAGGATGTGAATTCCAACCCAGATGACCAGCAGCGCGCCGACCATGCCGAGCATGCGTATGTCGAGCTCGGTTGCCTTGAGGAAGCGGCCGACGGGGCTGAGCTCGGATTCGCGCGCCCGATCGGCAGCTGTATCGGCGGCCGGCGTGTTGGAAGTCGTGTCGGTCATGATGTCCTCCCACCGGGTTGCCGTCTGCCGCGGGATGCCGGAAGCAGCTTAGAAGTTAGCCGCGAGAAGCGGAAAAACAATTCTTTTTGAAAAAACGCCGCGGCGTGAAGCCGCGGCGTTTCAGGCTTCTTGCGAAGGCCGGATCAGTTGCAGACCGGGACAGTGCCCGCCGCCACGCCGACGCAGACCTCTTCCTTCTTGATCCAGCCCGCGTCGATGACGACGTTGAGATTGTCCTTGGTGATGCCAATCGGCGTCAGGAACAGCGACTTAACGACATTGCCGCCCGGCGTGGTGAAGTCCTTGACGCCCGCAATGTCTGTCATCTGCTTGCCGTCGGCCAGCTGCGAGGCGATCTCGGCAGCGTTCTTGCCGAGTTCGCGCGCGTCTTTCCACACCGATACGGTCTGCGTGCCGAGCGCGATGCGGTTCAGCGCGGCATGGTCGCCGTCCTGGCCCGACACCGGGACGGATCCGGCCAAGCCTTGCGCCGTCAGCGCCGCGACGACGCCACCAGCGGTGCCGTCATTGGCGGCAACCACCGCATCGACCTTGTTGTCGTTGGCGGTCAGGAACTGTTCCATATTCTTCTGGGCGTTGGCGGGAAGCCAGCCGTCTGTATAGGCCTCGCCGACATTCTTGATCTTGCCGCTGTCGATGGCATCCTTGAGCACTTCCATAGAGCCGGCGAACAGAAAATCGGCATTCGGGTCGGCGCCCGAGCCCTTGATGAAGACGTAATTGCCTTCCGGCGCCACCTTGAACACTTCGCGGGCCTGCATGCGGCCGACTTCCTGGTTGTCGAAGGTCAGATAGAAGACGTCCTTGTTCTCGATCAGCCGGTCATAGCCGACGACCGGAATGCCTTCGTCCAGCGCCTTCTGCACCGCCGGCCCGATGGCCGAGGCATCCTGCGCAAGGATGATCAGCGCGTTGGCGCCCTGCGAGATCAGGCTCTCGACGTCAGTCAGCTGCTTGCCGGGATTGGACTGTGCATCGACGGAAATATACTTGTCGCCGGCTGCCTCGATCGCCGTCTTCATGGCGGCTTCGTCGGTCTTCCAGCGCTCTTCCTGGAAGTTCGACCACGAAACGCCAATGACCTTGTCCTTCGCCTGTGCGACCGACGCGAGCGTCAGCGACATCGCGACCCCCACCAGAATGGCGGCTGTGAATCTCTTCATGATATTCCTCCCTGCGCCGCGTACGGCACGACCAGACTGGCCCGAAGGCCGGCACAAAGGCTCTATTTTTTCGAGCCTCGAAAAAATACTGGTCCAACGCCGAAGCGCTGTCAACATCAAACCTGATGGATCTTGATGTCCCTGCCGACTTATTTCGAGTCTCGGAATAAACAATGACAGGGCCCGCTGCTTCTGCGAATATTTATCGGACATTACCGACGGCTTCCGATCCATGAGCGGCCGCGGCAATAGGGAGGAAGCAAAAGAATGTCGGTTGGAATCCGTCATGACGATTTGCGCCGGCGCAACCGGGCCATGGTGATTTCGGCCGTACGCCGGGCCGGCCAGCCGTCGCGAACCGAGATCGCCGCAACCACTGGCCTCAGCCATTCGACCATATCGGCGATCTCTTCCGACCTGATCCAGGAAGGCATCCTGACCGAGATCAAGGCGAGCGAGACCGTTTCGATGAAACGCGGCCGACCGCAGGTCGGCCTCAGCCTCAATCCGGAAGCCGCTGCGGTATTGGCGGTCGTGTTGTCGCTGAATTTCCTGTCGGTCGCCGTCATCGATTATGCCGGACAGGTGGTCGCAGAGGAACAGCGCCGGCTGGACACGCTGACCATGTCGCGCGACGAGCTGATCGGCGAATGTGTCGCCATCGTCCGGCGCCGGGTCGAAGACCCCGACCTCGATGTCCAAAGCGTCGCCCGCATCGCGCTGGCGATCCAGGGCATCACCGATTCCCATGCGCGCGCCATGTTGTGGTCGCCGATCACGCCGCAGACGAATATCGCCTTCGCCGACATTCTGGAACGCGAGTTCGGCATCCCGGCCATCATGGAGAACGACTGCAACATGATGGCCGTGGCGCTGCGCTGGCGCGACCCGAATCGCTACCGCGACGATTTCATCGCCGTCCTGCTCTCGCACGGCATCGGTATGGGGCTGGTGCTGAAGGGAGAACTGTTCACCGGCACCCATTCCTCAGGCGGTGAATTCGGCCACATGATCCACCGGCCGGGCGGCGCGCTTTGCCGTTGCGGGCGGCGCGGCTGCGTCGAGGCCTACGCCGGCAACTACGCTATCTGGCGCAACGCAAGGCAATTGAGCGAGAACGCCGAGCCGGTCGCCGATGTCAGCGACGCCGAGATGCGGGCACTGGCGGCCCGGGCGCGCCAGACGGACGGACCGGAGCGCGAAGCCTACCGCAAGGCCGGCGAAGCACTCGGCTTCGGGCTCGGCAGCCTGTTCGCGCTGATCGATCCGGCGCCGGTCGCCATGGTCGGCGCTAGCGCTGCCGCCTTCGACCTGATTGAGCCGGCCCTGCGCGAGGCCATCGCCCAGACCGCCGGCGGCCAGCATTCGGGTTCGATTTCCTTCGACACCGAGCCGAACGAACTGCCGCTGATCCGCGAAGGCTGTGCCATGCGGGCGCTGAGCTTCGTCGACCAGGAGATTTTCGCGCCGGGCATTCAGGCGCGAGCCGGCTCGGTCGGAAGGAACGTGGCTTGAATTCGAAGGCAGGGATCGCCGGATCGCGACTTGGGGTGCGTTGATTCAGGTCAGGCCGAGTCGAGAATGGTGGGTTCCGAGAACCGGAGCGGAGCGTACTTTTGGGTACGTGAGGAGCGGAAGCGCAGGAGGCCGCCGGTCGCAGGCCGGCATCACCCTGAATATCAGCTAGTCTTCCCTGATCGCATAGCCCGCGCCGCGGATGGTGCGGATGACATCAGGCATGCGACCATTGTTGACCGCCTTGCGCAACCGTCCGACATGGACGTCCACCGTGCGCTCGTCGATGTAGATCGTCTCGCCCCAGACATTGTCGAGCAACTGGCTGCGCGAGAAGACTCGACCCGGGTGCCGCATCATGAATTCGAGCAGCCGGAACTCGGTTGGCCCGAGCCGGATCTCGCTCCTCTTGCGATAGACCCTGTGCGATTCGCGATCGAGCACGATGTCGCCGACCTTAAGCACGCTGGACAGCACTTCCGGCTTGGCGCGGCGCAGCAGCGCCTTGACCCTGGCCATGAATTCCGGCGTCGAGAACGGCTTGACCAGATAGTCGTCGGCTCCGGTGGAAAGGCCGCGCACCCGATCGCTCTCCTCGCCGCGCGCGGTCAGCATGATGATCGGCAGCCGCTCGGTTTCGGGACGCACCCGAAGGCGCCGGCAAAGCTCGATGCCGGAAACCGCCGGCACCATCCAGTCGAGCACCAGAAGATCGGGCACGTTTTCCTGCAGCCGAATTTCGGCCTCGTCGCCGCGCGTCACCACCTCGACCTGATAACCCTCGGATTCCAGATTGTAACGAAGAAGGACGCCCAGCGGCTCTTCATCCTCCACCACCATGATGCGCGGCGCGATCATCGGCCGGTCACTCCTGTCATGTCGCTGGCGCCGAGATCATCGTTTCGTCTAGCTTCGGCCGATCCGCCGGCAGTTGCTGCCCGGTCACGACAAAGTAGGCGTTTTCGGCGATGTTGGTGACATGATCGCCAATACGCTCGAGATTCTTGGCGCAGAACAGAAGATGCGTGCAGGCGGTGATGTTGCGCGGATCCTCCATCATATAGGTCAGGAGTTCGCGGAAAACCGCCGTGTATTTCACATCGATCTTCTGGTCGTCGGCGCGCAGTTCTTTCAACGCGCCGGCATTGCGCGACACATAGTGCTCAACCACCCCGCGGAGCTGCACAAGAACGAGATCCGCCATCGCGTCGATCCCGTGCGATAGATTACGCGGCGTGGCGCTCTGCCCGACTGCGCTGACCCGCTTGGCTATGTTCTTGGCCAAATCGCCGATGCGCTCGAGATCACCGGCCATGCGGATTGCGCCAACCACGGCGCGCAGATCTTGCGCCATCGGCTGCCGCTTGGCGATCAGCGTGATCGCGCTATCGTCGAGTTCGCGCTGCCGCGCATCCATGATGGCGTCGTCCGAGACGACGCGCTGAGCCATCGCATTGTCTGACGCAAGCAACGCGCGAATCGAGGCTGCGACCATCGCCGCGGCGAGCTCGTCCATGTCGCGGATCAGCCTGTCGATGTGCTCCAGTTCCTCGTCGAAAGATGCGACGGTGTGTTCACCCATGATACTGTCCTCGTTTTCGAAATTCGCCGCCGGACCGCTCAGCCGAACCGGCCGGTGATGTAGTCCTGGGTGCGCTTGTCGTCGGGATTGGTGAACATCTTGTCGGTCGCGCCCTCCTCGACCAGATAGCCGAGATGGAACATCGCCGTGCGTTGCGACACGCGCGCTGCCTGCTGCATCGAATGGGTGACGATGACGATCGTGTAGTTCTGGCGCAGTTCGTCAATCAGTTCCTCGACGCGGGCGGTGGCGATCGGATCGAGCGCCGAACAGGGCTCGTCCATCAGGATAACTTCCGGCGACACGGCGATGGCGCGCGCGATGCACAGGCGCTGCTGCTGTCCGCCGGAGAGACCGGTGCCCGACTCGAGCAGGCGATCCTTGACCTCGTTGAACAGGCCGGCCTTCTTCAGGCTCGATTCAACGATGCCGTCCAGCTCGGCCTTGCTCCTGGCCAGGCCATGAATGCGCGGACCGTAGGCGACGTTTTCATAGATCGACTTCGGAAACGGGTTCGGCTTCTGGAATACCATGCCGACGCGAGCTCGCAGCTCGACGACATCGATTTTCGGGTCGTAGACATCCTCGCCGTCGAGCGTGATCTTGCCGCTCACCCGCGCGATATCGATCGTGTCGTTCATTCGGTTCAGGCAACGCAGGAAGGTCGACTTGCCACAGCCCGATGGGCCGATCAACGCCGTCACCTGGTTCTCGCGGATATCGAGATCCACGTCGAACAGAGCTCGCTTCTCGCCGTAATGAACGGAGACCTTTTCGCCCTTCATCTTGATCGAGGGGGCATTGGTTCCGCTGCTCAGTTTCTGCTCGACGCCGGCTTCCGTCATGATGTTCATATCCTCTACTCCTTACCAGTACTCCTTACCAGCGCCGCTCGAAGCGCCTGCGCAGTATCACCGCGATGGCGTTCATGATGACCAAAAACACCAGCAAAATCAAAATCGCCGCCGAAGTCTTCTGCTGGAATCCAGCTTCTGGGAAATCCGCCCACATGAATATCTGCACCGGCAGGATCGTCGCGGGATCGGTAAAGCCGCCGGGAATGTCGACGATGAAGGCGACCATGCCGATCATCAGCAAGGGCGCGGTTTCACCCAGCGCATGCGCCATTCCGAGGATGGTGCCGGTCATGATACCCGGCATCGCCAGCGGCAGGACGTGATGGAATACGGTCTGGACCTTGGACGCTCCGATACCGAGCGCCGCTTCGCGGATCGACGGCGGCACGGCGCGCAGCGAAGCGCGAGAGGCGATAATGATGATCGGCAGGGTCATCAGCGCCAGCACCATGCCGCCGACCACCGGGGCCGAGCGCGGCATGCCGAAGAAATTCAGGAATACGGCAAGTCCAAGCAGGCCGAAGACGATCGAAGGCACCGCCGCCAGGTTGTTGATATTCACTTCTATGATCGTCGTCAGCCGGTTCTTGGGGGCAAATTCCTCAAGATAAATCGCCGCCGAAACGCCGATCGGGAAGGCGATGGCGAGCGTTACGATCATGGTCAGAAACGATCCAACGACCGCGCCCCAGACGCCGGCCAGTTCCGGCTCGCGGCTTGCGCCGGTGAAGAAGAAGATCGAGTTGAACCGGCTTTCGATCAGGCCGGCGCTCTTCAGCGTGTCGAGCCAGACGATCATCTTGTCGGAAATCTTTCGCGATGCTTCCGGCGTATCGATGACGCGCAGGAATGCCTGGCCGCTCGCGGCGGGCGCCGTGCTGTCCAGCGCCTCGATCACCGTGCCCTTTGCGACCGCCGTTCCGTTGGTCCCAGACGACAGCGCGGTCAGCTTGACCGTGCCGCCATTGAACGCGACCAGCAGCGACGACGCGCCGCTCGTCAGCGTGAGCGTGCCGTTTTCTCGCTCGGTCGCACCATGGCCGCGCGCCAGCGTCAGCATGGCATCGTCGCCGAAGGTCAGATCGATGTCGCCGCTGGTTTCCGAAGGCGTGACGCTCGTCGAAATCGCTTCGTCCGAACCGACGTCGGCAAGCAAACCTTTGAGATAGAGGTCGGCAAAATCGTCAAGTGGAACCGCATAGTCCACCGTTCCTCCGAGCATCCCCGGATCAGCCGCAATATCCTTGCGCAGGAAGACGCCTGTGCCGGTGGAAATCAGTCCGCGCAGAAGGCGCTTGTCCTGACGGCTCTTCACATCGGGAAATTTTGCCGTAAGCGCTTCCTGAGCGATGGCGTCGTAGTTGACGGCGTCGAGTTTTGCCGGGTCGACCTTGGACGCCGAAAGATCGATCGGCAGCGTCAGATAGTTCTGCCGGAGCGCCGGGATCGCCTGCGTGACGATCGTCGACAGGAGCAGCACAAGGAATAAGCCGGCCAACGCGACGGCTGCGGCGCCGAGCCATTTGAACCACGTTTCGGTGCGGTAACGACCCTTCAGCCGCGCCTTCGCGGCATCATCGGTATGAATGCTGACCGGCCGTCCGACGGCGCCGAATGACGAGATCGCATCAGTCATATTGCTCTCGGTATTTTTGGACGACGCGCAAAGCGACGATGTTGAGGGTAAGCGTGATGCAGAACAGCACCAGGCCGAGTGCGAAGGCTGCAAGCGTCTTGGCGCTGTCGAATTCCTGATCGCCCACAAGCAGCGTCACGATCTGCACGGTCACGGTGGTGACCGCTTCGAGCGGGTTGGCCGTTAGGTTTGCCGCCAGCCCCGCCGCCATGACCACGATCATTGTCTCGCCGATTGCGCGGCTGACGGCAAGCAGCATCGCCGAAACGATGCCCGGAAGGGCAGCAGGAAGGACCACCTTGCGGATGGTTTCCGACTTGGTCGCGCCGAGGCCGGCGGAACCGTCTCTCAGGGATTGCGGAACGGCGTTGATCACATCATCGGAAAGCGAGGAAACGAAGGGAATGATCATGATACCCATGACCACGCCTGCGGCGAGCGCCGATTCGGACGCGACGTTGAGGCCCAGGCTTTCGCCGATACCGCGGAAGTAGGGCGCAACCGTCAGCGCGGCGAAGAAGCCGTAGACGACGGTCGGAATGCCGGCGAGGATTTCCAGTACCGGCTTTGCGACCGCGCGGACGCTTTTGGAAGCGTAATCCGAAAGGTAGATCGCAGCCATCAGCCCGATAGGCGCAGCCACCAGCATGGCGATGAAGGTGATGAGCAACGTGCCGGCAAAGAGCGGCACCATGCCAAAAATGTCCTCGTTGACCGCCCCGGCTTCCGCTCCGGCGCCGGTGAAGGCGCTCTGCGGCGACCAATGCGTGCCGAACAGGAACTTGTAGAACGGCACCTGTTGGAAGAACCGCAGGGATTCGAAGATGAGCGAGAGAACGATGCCGATCGTCGTCAGGATCGCGACCACCGAACAGGCGATCAAGAATGCGCGGAGAACGCGCTCGACCACGTGGCGCGCCCGGTAGGCCGGTGCAATGCGCGAATAGGCCCAGTAAAATCCGGACGCGGAAAGCACGAGCGCGACGGCCCAGATGATCCAGATGCTGGTCGTATGGATCGATTTGTAGACGGCCGCGGCTGCCTCTTTCGTGGGATCGGCGAAGCCGACATGCCCGCCAAAGGCCATCGCGCGAGCGTCGCGGATGAAAGCTTCGACCTGCGGAATGCCCATTCCCGACAATTCGGAGGAGAAGCGGTCGGCAATGATCGACGACTCAATTCCCGGTGTGACCAGCGACCACAACAAGATCGCAAGCAGTGCGGGACCGGCAGCAAAAAGCGCCAGAAACATGCCGTGTTGGCCAGGCAGCGAATGCAATCGCGCGACGTCGCCATTGACACTGGCAATGGCGCGTGTCCGGCCGATCCAATAGGCCGCAGCGGCCAGAACTAACAGAAGAACAACGAGATAACCGACCATGATTCGGGACGTCCCCTCGACCGCCGGTCATTCACCGGCTCAAAGCACGGGACCTGGTCCCGCGCTTTGGGCTTTAGAATATGAGGGTCTGAGCGGTACGCTCGGACCCCGAAACATCAGGAACCCATGCCCTTCAGGGCCTTGGCGTCTTCGGCCCACTTAGCGCGTTCGGCGTCCGGCAGCGGGATCAGGCCCTTGTCGGCCAGATAACCCTCAGGACCCCATGCAGCCTCCGAGGTGTACTCGGCGATGAACTCCTGCATGCCGGGGATGACGCCAACATGCTCTTTCTTGGCATAGACATAGAGCGAGCGGGAAACGCCGTAATCGCCGGATGCGATGTTCTCGAAGGTCGGCTCGACGCCGTCGATCTTGTGACCCTGCAGCTTGTCAGCGTTCTGGTCAAGGAACGAGAAGCCAAAGACGCCGAAGGCATTGGGGTTGGCTTCCAGCTTCTGGACAATCAGATTGTCGTTTTCGCCGGCCTCGACAAAGGCGCCGTCTTCGCGGATCTCGCCGCAGCCCTTTTCGTTAGCCGCCTTCACTTCTTCCTGGCAGGCCGCATCCATGACGAGTTCAACGAACGCATCGCGCGTGCCGGATGTCGGCGGCGGGCCAAGCACCTCGATCTTCGTCGCGGGAAGCGACGCGTCGACATCCGACCAGTTCTTGTAGGGGTTGGGGACGACCTTGCCGTCAACAGCGACGTTCTTGGCGAGCGCCTTGAAAACCTGTTCCTTGGTCAGATCAACGACAGTCCCTGCCTTCGAGTTGGCGAGCACGATGCCGTCGAAGCCGACCTTGATCTCGACCGGCGTCACGCCGTTGGCCTTGCAGGTCTTAAGCTCGCTGTCCTTGATGGCGCGCGAGGCGTTGGTGAAATCGGCGGTATTTTCGCCGACGCCCTGGCAAAACAGCTTCATGCCGCCGCCGGTGCCGGTCGACTCGACGACCGGGGTCTTGATCTTTCCGCTCTGGCCGAGCTTTTCAGCGACAGCCGTCGTGAAGGGGAACACTGTGGACGAACCGACGATTTGAATTTGGTCGCGCGCGGCGGCATAACCAGCCGACGCGGCGAGCGCAAGCGCCGCGGCCGATGCCGTAAGGAGGAATTTCTTCATGTGGCCTGCTCCTGTTCGGAAAATGGTCTCTCGGCGCCATTCCTTCGGCGCCCGCTGAGGCCAATAGCCCCCGATTATTACAGTCACATGACAGTTTGACGTCAGCCCCGTAACGCTGCAATGCCATGTCGAAAAGGAAGGGCCGCGGGTCTCGCCGGCACAGCCGTGGTTTGCCGCTGGAATCAGCAGCTTGCACGATTTCCGGCCGGCATTTGCCCTCGACAGGCGAGACAATTGGCGCCGAAAAAGAAAATCCGGGCGGGAGCGCGTTGCATGCGGCCAAAGGAGGTCATGGCCGCGCCATCGCCGAAACAGGTCCGTTGGGGTAAATCTGACCCTGCTTCTTGCCGGCGGTCGCTGCTCCCGCCCGTAACTGGAGGAGCGGAACTCGAATGCGCTTATTGTCCCAACCGGACGCTCGCTTTGGTATGGTGCGATCGCACCATAGTCTTGTCCGCAATGCGTCGCCGAATCGGCTGAACTCTACAGCCTGACAGGCCTATCCCGCGTTGCGCCGGATTTCTCCGTCTGCGCCGACCTTTTCGAGCAAGGCGACCTGGAGCTGATGGGCTTGGGCAGGTAATCGTCCATGCCCGCCCCAGTCGCCAGGGACTCCGCGGCACTTTGATTTTGCGCATGACCCCAGAGAAATCGATTCCGATTCTCCGGGTCATGCGCTAGCCTTGCCCGCAGTGTATTCCGACGGTTGTCGGTAGAGCCGAAGCCGCGTTACAATCCCGCAAGGTATTGCCGATGTTGGGACGGATCCTGCCTTTTTTCCTGTGCCCGATGCTGCTGTTGGGGAGCGGCTGCTCGCGCAGCTACGACGGCACCGTCGTCATTCCAAGGCCGCTCGATGTCCGTCGGTTCTGGGACAAGCCGCCGCAGCAGGCGCAGGCCGAACAGCCGCAGTTGCTGCGGGCCGATGTCTTTCCTGTGGCGCCCGAAACGCCGGCAAGAGCGGAGGCCCCCAGAATCAGCGCCCCCGTCGCGCGGAGAAGGCAAATCACCAAGGTTTCCAAAGTTCCGCCGACGCCGTCATCCGAGCCGGCAAAACCGCTCACCTGCAGAAACGTCAGCCAACCCGGAAAACGGGTCCGCATGGTCTGCGAATAGCCAGCCGGCATTCAAATGGCGGCAGCTAAAAAGATGCGCCTTCAAACCTGGCTCCGCACTCACCGCAGCGGGTCGGTCAGGCGCTTCAATTTCGTCGCCTAATTTAAGCGCAACGAGGGTCAGTTCTCGGGGAAAAACGCTGGCCCGACCACCCTTACCGGCCACGATCAGTCCGGCGTTACCGCCAGCCACATTGAAACCTTATCCGGCTGTCGACGTTAAACGCCTATTGCAGCGCCGCGCGTCCCTTTGGACGCTCAAAGCACACTGCAGCGTTTTGATTGGCGCATGGTCCTTTCGAACCGAAGGACAGCGGAGCAGAGATCAATCCCGATCTTTGGGGTGATGCGCTGGATGGTCAAAGGAAACCGCACATGTCGATTCACTTCAGTGTCTCGGACCTGACCAGAAATCTGTTTCACTCGCCCCAAAATCTGTTTCACTCGCCCAGGAATCTGTTTCACTCGTTGAGACTGGACCATGAGCGTGCGCCGAGACCTCTCAGCCCTGAGCAAAGTCTTTTGCTGGAATGCTATCTGGTCGGCCAGATTCCGGAATCAGCCTGGAGCGACTACGTCTTCGAGACTCCGGAATTGGCACGCCATGTCAATGCGAGACGCGGGCAACACTGACATCTGGTGAACCGGATGTGGCGCAGAGGCTTGATGTACTTCAGGGCGTGATGCCCGATGACAAGCCAAAGTCAGGCCGCGGTTTCCTGGGAACAATAGCCCTTGGAACAAAAAGGCCGGCACATGGCCGACCTTTCCTTCCACCTCGACCGCGCCAGTACATCCGTGGTCACGAGTTGGAGGTGAATTGCCGATCAGTAGATAGGGATTTGGTTAACGAATCCTTAACGGAGGGGAGCTGCTCGTCGACGCGCATAGCCAATCTGATCTGCGTTTTCGTGATGAGTACGGAAAGTCGTCTTAAAAAGCAGCACGGACTATTAATCGTTGTGCACCAACATGTTGGCGGGTGAGATATATCTAAGTAACTATCGTATTCTGGAAGTCGATTTATGGCCGTACTCGGCGCCCTCCCTCCCGACGTTGTCTGTCGACCAATTCGCGAAGCTGATTGGGAAGGAGTGGTCGACTGCCTGTGCCGGGGCTTTCCGGAGCGTGACCGGAGTTACTGGATACAGGCGCTGACCCGTTTGTCGCAGCGGCCTGCCGTCGCCGACTTCCCACAATACGGCCTGGCTTTGGAGAAGGCTGATCGGATCGTCGGCGTTGTACTGACCCTGTATACCCTTTATCGGGGGCGGGAAGGCGAAGAAGTCCGCTGCAACCTTTCAAGCTGGTCCGTCGACGCAGAATTCCGTCCCTATGGCGCCAAATTGGTTACGACGATTCTCAGGCGAAGGGACGTGACCTACACGAATATTTCGCCGGCGCCCGCGACGTTAAAAGCCAACTGGGCGCTCGGCTTTCGCCCCTTCTCCACCGGACAGTTTGCCTTCTTGCCGGCTTTTAGTTCGGCGCAGCGGTCATGTCGCGTGCTTGAAGCCCGTCCCGATCTTGCGGAAATGGCGACGCTGCCGGACAGTGAGAGATACATACTCTCGGAACACGCCGCGCTGGGCTGCCTGTCATTGATTGGCATTTGCGACGGAGCAGCGTTTCCTTTCGTGTTGATGCCGCGCCGAATATTGCGCGGTCTTGTCCCATCCTATCAGATCGTCTATTGCCGCTCTCTCGCGGATTTGAGCCGGTGCGCCGGTGCCATCGGGCGCTTTCTCTTGCGAAGCGGCATCCTGCTCTGCGTCGTCGACGCCAAGGAGCCGATTGCAGGTCTGTTCGGGTGGTATCGCCCCAACAGTGGACTGAAGTACTTCAAGGGTCCCAGACCACCCTCGCTCGGAGATCTGACGTTCACCGAGCTTGTGATATTCGGTCCCTGAAAAGGCGGCGGGCCTTCGGCCTCGGTTTAGGTCGGCCTGGGCAAGCAACCGTTAGAGCGAAAGCCTCACGCCCCGGCCTGCGACTTCACATAGGTGATGTAGCCGCGCACGTCGGCGGCCGGCTCGGCATAGGCTTTGCCGAGCTTCTTCTCGATCGCCGCCATGTAGTCTTTTGCCCATTCGGGCAGCGCGTAGTCGATGACGGCCAGGAATTCGAGCGTCGCCGCCAGGCGGATGTCGGCAATCGACGGGTTGTTGCCGCCGATGAACGGTTTGCCGTTCCTGAAGAAGCTGTGAAAGACCTCCAGCGGCTCGGCAATTGCGGCCGCCGCAGCCTTCTGGGCTTCCGACTTCCTGTCGGGGTGGGCGTCGCTGTGACCGACCTCGCCGGCATACTGCGGGAAGTTCAGCGCAGGATAGGTGGCGCGCGCCACATAGGGGTAGAGCGTGCCGATCAGGTAGAACATGGCGCTGTCGATCATTGCCCGCTTAGCCGGCGCCTTGGGATATAATTTCTCCAGCCCATGCTTGTTGGCGAGATACTGCATGATGGCGCAGCTTTCCCACAGGACGCCTCTCGGCAAGCCCTCGTCCTCGATCATCGGCGTCAGATGGGCCGGGTTTCGCGCCATGTATTCAGACGAGCGCGTGTGGCCCCATACGTCGGTCTCGGCATGGTCAAGCCCGGCCGCGCGGGCAAACACCCGAACGCTCATGTTGTTGACGCTCGGCTTTAGCATGCTGAGCGTCAGTCCGGGCCTCTTCGCTGATTTCGCTACGGCCTTCCGCGCGGACTTCGCGGATGCTTTGGCTGCGGGCTTCACGGCGGCTTTCGCTGCCGGCTTGGCGGAAGCTTTCGACGCTTTGGCTGCAGGCTTTGTTGCGGCCTTGGCAGCTGGTTTCGCAGCGGCCTCGGCGGCCGGCTTCTTCGCACTCTTCGTTGTCGTCTTTGCCATTATGGTCCTCCCTCGGGGTTGCTGTCGTCAGTATGGATTTTTCGGAGTCCGGTCGTCCGACAAAGTCGCGCGGGAGCGCTCGACAAGCGCCTGGATTGCATCGGCAAGATGCATCTCGGCTATTGCGTAGTCGCCGCGCCCAACGCGGATTTTGTGCGCCTGCATCAGAACCTCGGCGTGGGTGAAGCCCGCCGGCGGCTCGAAACGGTAGGAGGCGAGTTCGATCAGCAGGCCGAGCGGATCCTCGAAATAGATCGAATCCATAAAACCGCGATCCTTGACGCCGCTATGCTTGATGGCGCGCTCGTCGAGCCGGGCGACCGCCTGCAGAAAGATAACGCGCGACACCGCAAAGGCGATATGATGGACGCAGCCCGGATCGGTCGGCGTGCGCCGTTTCTCCGGCGTGCGGCTCTCGTCGGTGAAGATGGTGATCAGCCGGCCGTCGCCCGGATCGAAATAGAGGTGGCTTTCGCTGGCCTTGTCGAGGTTGGGCTGCTCGAAGATGAAAGGCATGCCAAGCACGCCCTCCCAGAAATCGATAGAGGTCTGACGCCCAGCACCGACCAGCGTGATGTGATGGACGCCCTGCGACTGCAGTTTCTGCATTGGCCCTCTCCCTGCGATCTTCTCGTCCCCGAGGCGAGCGTCGATCTACTCGCTGCGCGACAGCTTCGTCCCGGCGGCGTTCTGCGCACCGTCCTGGACCCTTAGCCCCAATTCATGACGCGATGCTAATTCAATTGCCGGCGCCGCGCCAGAAGTGGCGACTCCGGCCGTGACCGACGGCGATACCCGTGACGCAAATGTTTTGAGATTCTTGGTACGCCCAAGGGGAATCGAACCCCTGTTCCCGCCGTGAGAGGGCGGTGTCCTGACCGCTAGACGATGGGCGCGTTCAAGAACCGGCGATATAGGCTGACGGCTGGAAAAAAGCAACTGGGCTTCGGAAGGTCGATGGTGCCGTGAAAATACCCGTTGCGAGCTTACCGTTTTGGCTCGATCAAGTCCCAGAGATTTCCGTGGAGATCGGCGAAAACCGCCACAGTGCCGTAGGCCTCGTGGCGAGGTGCCTCACGGAATTCGACGCCCTTTGTGAGCATCGCCGCGTGGTCGCGAACAAAATCGTCGGTTTCGAGAAACAAAAAGACGCGGCCGCCGGTCTGGTTGCCGATGCTATCCCTTTGCGCATCATCGGCCGCCTCGGCCAGCAGCAGCCGCGCGCCTTGTCCATTGGCCGGCGCCACCGTGACCCAGCGCTTGCCGCCGCCCACATCGGCGTCCTCAATGAGCCAAAAGCCCAGCCTGTCGACATACCAGGAGATCGCCTCGTCATAATTGGCGACGACAAGCGCGACCGTGGCGACGCGACGATTTTCGGCGAAACCAGTCATTTGTTCCGGATCGAAAAGCGGCCGATGATCCGCCGCTCAGTGATGTCATAGACAAAGATCGCGCGGCTGCCGTCGGCAAGCTCCGCATCGATGGAGATGCGGTTGCCGGAGAGCGACTGGCTGACAACCCTGGCACCGACCGGCAGCACGATGTCGCCGGTCAGCGGTTCGCCTGATGGCACCTGGATGTCGCCTGCCAGCGGCGGGCTGGCTGGCGGCGCGGTGCGCGTTTTGTAGACAAGGGCTGCAATCACCACCATAAGGGCGAGGAACAGCAGGCCGAGATTGATGGCGACGAAGCGGACGAGCTTCTTGCGCACCTTTTCGACTTCGGGGTCGAGCGGCTTTTCCTCGTCTTCGTCGGCAACAGCCATGGCAAAACATTCCGGAATGATTTTCGATGAGCGCTCATAACGAAGAGGCCCCCATATTGATAGAGGACGGATTGATGGAGGGCGGATCGCCAGACGTTGGATCGCCAAGCGGGGGATCGACCGTGCTGGAAGCGGGTCCCGATGCGGCCGGCCAGCGCCTCGATCAATGGCTCGCGGGCAAGCTCGGTCCGGACATGTCGCGCAGCCGGGTGCAGATGCTGATCAGGCAGGGCGCCGTCAAGGTCGGCGGCCAGCCGGTCAACGAGACGAAGCGCAAGATGGCGGCCGGTGACCGCGTGTCGGTCGACATGCCGGAGCCGGAGCCGGCGGAGCCGCAAGGCGAGAACATCCCGCTCGACGTCCTCTATGAAGACAATGAATTGATCGTCATCAACAAGCCGTCGGGGCTGGTCGTCCATCCCGGCGCCGGCAACTGGACCGGCACGCTGGTCAACGCGCTGATCCACCATTGCGGCGACAGTCTTTCCGGCATCGGCGGTGTGCGGCGGCCGGGCATCGTCCACCGCCTGGACAAGGAGACCAGCGGCGTCATGGTCGTCGCCAAGACCGACCGCGCCCACAAGTCATTGTCGGAGGCCTTTGCCGACCATGGCCTGACCGGCGATCTCAAACGCGCCTATCTGGCTTTGGTCTGGGGCATACCGATGCGACCGACAGGCACGGTCGACGAGCCGCTTGGCCGCGCCGCCGACCGCGTGCGCCGTGCCGTGGTGCCCGAGGGCCGCGACGATGCCCGCCACGCCGTCACCCATTTCACCGTGATCGAGCGCTTTGGCGAGCAGCAAAAGGAATTTGCCACGGCAAGCCTGGTCGAATGCCGGCTCGAGACCGGCCGCACCCATCAGATTCGCGTCCACATGGCTCATATCGGCCATCCGGTCGTCGGCGATCCCGATTATGGCCAGGCCTTTCGCACCAAGGCGAACCGGCTGCCCGAGCCGCTGAAAGGCCGGGTGAAGGCATTTCCGCGACAGGCATTGCATGCCCGCCTCCTTGAATTTCGGCATCCGACCACCCATCTGACGATGAGGTTCGAGGCGCCGGTACCGAGGGATATGGAGGCACTCGTCGACGGTTTTCGCAAACTCTGAACCGCCATCCATCATTCAAAACCTGATCGTGAAAACCTGACCGGCGTTGTTCACTTTGGCGTGACACACTGTTTCGTGTTGAACCAAAGCTGTCCTTTCTGGTTTTGTTCCTATATACATCCGTCGTCGCGAACGAGCCTTTTGGCGTTCGCGACATATGCCCGCCGCGTTTCGGGGGCACCACTCCAAGAGAGAGGGGGCGCTATCATGGCCCAGTCATTACCCAGTATCGTTTCCGGCGAAGGCGGCCTCAGCCGCTACCTGGAAGAAATCCGTCGCTTTCCGATGCTTCAGCCGCAGGAAGAGTACATGCTCGCCAAGCGTTACGCTGAGCATGAGGACACCACGGCTGCGCACAAGCTCGTCACCAGCCACCTTCGGCTCGTCGCCAAGATCGCCATGGGCTATCGCGGCTACGGCCTGCCGATCGGCGAAGTGATCTCGGAAGGCAATGTCGGCCTGATGCAGGCCGTCAAGAAATTCGAACCGGAGCGCGGCTTCCGGCTTGCCACCTACGCTATGTGGTGGATCAAGGCCTCGATCCAGGAATACATCCTGCGCTCGTGGAGCCTGGTCAAGATGGGCACGACCGCCAACCAGAAGCGCCTGTTCTTCAACCTGCGCAAGGTGAAGGGCAAGATCCAGGCGCTCGACGACGGCGACTTGAAGCCCGACCAGATCACCGAGATCGCCACCCGCCTCAACGTGTCCGAAGCGGAGGTGGTGTCGATGAACCGCCGCCTGTCGGGCGACGCCTCGCTCAACGCACCGATCCGGGCGAGCGAAGGTGAATCGGGTGAATGGCAGGACTGGCTGGTCGACGACCACGAAAGCCAGGAAGAGGCGCTGATCGAGCAGGACGAGCTGGAAAACCGGCGCGGCATGCTGTCTGGCGCTCTTGCCGTGCTCAACGAGCGCGAGCGGCGCATCTTCGAGGCGCGCCGCCTTGCCGAGGAGCCGCTGACGCTGGAAGAGCTGTCGGCCGAGTTCGACATCAGCCGCGAGCGCGTGCGCCAGATCGAGGTGCGCGCCTTCGAGAAGGTGCAGGACGCGGTCAAGGCCGCAGCAAAGCGCCAGATGCAGGCCCTGCGCACCATCGAGGCGCAGCCGGCGGCGTAAAGTCTCCGACGGAAACAAATAACGGCGGCGTCAGGCAACTGGCGCCGCCTTTTTATGGGTCCGCCGACTGCTGTGGAGAACTGTCCCTTAGTGCCATATTCTAGCTGGGGTTGCCGGTTCCGCCGCGCCTTCGCGAACGCCCAATCCGTCGCCAAAAATCGCTCAATCATCGATGTGAACAGCCTGGCCGGCTCATAGTGGCATTATAGCAATTTTCCCCAAGCCCCGGAGACCGCAACGCTGCAAGTTGTGGCGGCAATGTTCCGGCGCCGACACAGGCTGTCGTCTCGAAATTCCATAAGGCGGCGCTTGCGGCAGGCGGGCGCGACAATGGGCCGCCGGGACTGCGCTGGGCAATTGAGCTCGTCTATTTGGAAACCAAAGGCAATATGACGATGACGATTTCTCCGTTTCTCACTGCTCTCGGATCCGAAGCTCCCCCAGCCGACCGAGCGAAAGACATGGACCTGTATGGATGGCTAATTGGAAGCTGGGAAATGGACACGGTCCACTATCTCGACGACGGCACGATCCAGAAATGGAATGGAGAATGCCATTTTGGCTGGGTGCTCGAAGGCCGCGCGATTCAGGACGTTTGGATCAGGCCCAAGCGCCCTGCGCCGTCCACGATGTATGGCACGACTTTGCGCATCTTCGATCCTGGAATCGATGGCTGGCACATCATATGGAACGACCCGCTCAACCGCGATCACTCACGCCAGATCGGGCGGGCCGAGGATAAGGACATTGTCCAGCTCGGCAATGACTCGCGCGGTCTGAAAACTCGATGGCGTTTCACTGAGATCACTGCCGACAGCTTCCATTGGATCGGCGAGGAAAGATCTTCCGAGAGCGACCCTTGGCAAATCACGTATGAACATTTAGCCCGCCGAACAAAAGCCTGAAGCTAGACTAGCTGGCGCCATCTCATCACAAGCAATCCAACGGAAATTTCAAATACCGGCGGCCGTTGGATTCCGGTTCCGGCAAGCGCCCGCCATTCATGTTGACCTGCAGCGCGTGCAGGATCAGCCTCGGCATCGGCAGGGTCCTGTCGCGCGCCTCGCGCAACGCCACGAAATCGGCCTCCGTCTTGCAGGCGGCAACATGGGTGTTTTTGGATTTCTGCTCCGCGACCGTGCTCTCCCACAAGGGTTCGCGCCCCTCCGCCTGGTAGTCATGACCGACGAACAGGCGTGTCTCGTCCGGCAGCGCGAGGATATCCTGGATCGAGCGCCAGAGTCGCGCGGCACTGCCGCCGGGAAAATCCGCTCTCGCCGTGCCGCTGTCCGGCATGAACAGCGTATCGTGGATGAAAGCGGCGTCGCCGATCACATAGGTGATCGAGGCCAGGGTGTGGCCGGGTGAAAAAAGCACCTTTGCCGGAATGCCGCCGACCGAAAAGGTCTCACCATCGGCAAACAGCCTGTTCCACTGGGATCCGTCGGCAGGAAAATCCGGCCAGTTGTAGATCGCCTTCCACAATTTCTGGATATCGATGATCTTCTCGCCAATCGCCGTGGGCGCTCCGGTCTTCGCGCTGAGGTAGTGCGCCGCCGAGAAATGGTCGGCATGCGGATGGGTGTCGAGAATCCATTCGACGACCAGCCGTTGATCTCTGATGAAGTCGAGCAGGGCGTCGGCATTCTTCGTCGCAGTGGCGCCGGACTTCTCGTCGAAATCTAGGACCGGATCGATGATTGCACATCGTCGCGTCTGCGGGTCGGCTACGACATACTGGATGGACCCGCTCGGCTTGTCGTAAAAGCCTGCCACCTGCAGCTTGGCCGATGTCGCGTCCAATCCCGGCTCCCTCAACTCCCACCCGGCAGGAATGGTTTTCCCTGCCGGGGCAAAAGAAGAGCATGGTCGTTCGCCAGCGCCACGCCGTCAAGCACCGCATGCTCACGCAGGCGAGAAAACCAAAATTTCTCCGTGCCGCCTCTGTGTGTTCAGGCGGAGGGCTGCTTGGTCTTCCTGAGATAAGGCAGGATCGTCTCGTAGGCGCCGAAACGCTTGACCGCGTCCTCGTTGGAGACGGCGGCGGTGATGATTACATCCTCGCCCTGCTTCCAGTTCGCCGGCGTCGCCACCTGATGCTTGGCAGTCAGCTGCATGGAATCGATCGCGCGCAGGATCTCGTCGAAGTTGCGGCCGGTCGTCATCGGATAGGTGAGGACCAGCTTGATCTTCTTGTCGGGGCCGATGACATAGACCGAACGCACCGTGGCATTGTCGGCGGGCGTGCGCCCTTCCGAGGTTTCGCCGGCACCGGCCGGCAGCATCTCGTAAAGCTTGGCAACCTTGAGATCCTTGTCGCCGATCAGCGGATAGTTCACCGAATGGCCGGTCGCCGTCTTGATGTCGTCCTGCCATTTGGCGTGGTTCGCGACCGGATCGACGGAAATGCCGATGATCTTGACGTTGCGCTTCTTGAACTCGCCTTCCAGCCCGGCCATCGTGCCGAGCTCGGTCGTGCAGACCGGCGTGAAATTCTTCGGATGGCTGAAAAGCACCGCCCAGCCGTCACCGATCCATTCGTGGAAGCTGATCGTCCCTTGCGTGGTTTCAGCTGTGAAATCCGGCGCGATATCGTTGATACGAAGGCTCATGACGTGTCCCTACCCTGTGATTGCAGATTTGCAGATTGCAGCCGGCACCCGCCGGCGCTGCTCTGCCTTTCTACCACTCCGGTGTCATCCTTCAAACGCCTGTTGCCACCGGCATTGAGGCCGCCGGCGAAAAATTTTCATTGCTTCTCGGCAATGCAGCAGGATTTCCGCTGCGCTGGCTCAGGCCTTGTTCACCGCCAGCGTCGTGGCCAGATCTTCCATGCGCTGGGCTAGCGCGCCAAGCGCATTGGTCAGCACGGAATCGTTCTTATCGGCCTTGGTCAGCGCGTCATCACGCGTCTTGCGCAGCGTCAGCACTTCGCTTTCCATGCCCTTGACGCGTTTTTGCAGTTCCGAAAGCTCGTCCATGACCATGATGCCGGCCATCACGGTCAGCCGCTGGTCGCCGATCTCGCCGAAAGAATCCTTCAGATGCGAGACATAGCGGTCGAAGCGCTCGGCCAGGTCGATCAGATGCTCTTCCTGGCCCTCGTCGCAAGCCATGCGATACTGCTTGCCGTCGATGGAAACCGTGACTTGTGCCATTGGGCCAGCCCCTATCTGTCCAACACGGCGCGGATGGTTTCCATGGCGGTCACCAGCCGACGCGACACTTCCTTGTTGGCGTCTTCCAGCCGTTCGGCGCGCGCTTCGGAATTGTCAAGTTCCTGCGCCAGCCGTGAACGGTCGGCGTTCATACGCTGCACCTCCGCCTCGGCTTCCGTATAGTCGCGCTCGTGATCGAGCTTGGCTGCGACGGCATTTTCCAGCCCCTCGATGGCCTTACCCAGCCTGGCGATGACTTCCTTGAGTGTCGTTTCCCCGGTCATGGCTTTCGTCCTGCGCCCTGCCCATCACCGAATCATCCACGTTCAGAACGCGTTATGTGTGAAACATTACGCGCCGTGTGAAGCCAACGTCAATAAAGCTCTCGCGACTGTCCCCTGCTAACGCTAATTTAGGGCCTCCAGGACCCTTCTGGCGCAATCACAAGACCGGCAAAAGCGCCGGTTTATTGACTAACAGGATCGGCAAAAGCACGCCGGTTTATTGACTAAAAAGCCGCGCCTGCTATGTGTCGCGCACCCTTTTCCAGGGCTCTCCCAAAGGCCCAAGCCCCCACACTGGAGGAAGCATGACCTCGCGTGAACAACATGACCGGATGGCCAATGCGATCCGTTTTCTTTCCATGGACGCCGTCGAGAAGGCCCAGTCCGGCCACCCCGGCCTGCCCATGGGCTGCGCCGACATTGCCACGGTGCTGTTCACGCGTTTCCTGAAATACGATCCGAAGAACCCGCACTGGCCCGATCGCGACCGCTTCATCCTGTCGGCCGGCCACGGTTCGATGCTGCTCTATTCGCTGCTCTATCTGACCGGCTATGAGGACATCACCCTCGACCAGATCAAGCATTTCCGTCAGTTGGGATCGCGGACGGCGGGTCATCCCGAATATGGCCATGCCGCCGGCATCGAGACGACGACCGGCCCGCTCGGCCAGGGGCTTGCCAATTCGGTTGGCTTCGCACTCGGCGAGCGCATCATGAATGCCGCCTTCGGCAACGACCTCGTCGACCATTACACCTATGTACTGGCCGGTGACGGCTGCCTGATGGAGGGAGTTTCCCAGGAGGCCATCGCACTTGCCGGGCATCTCAAGCTGAACAAGCTGATCGTCTTCTGGGACAACAACAACATCTCGATCGACGGCCCGGTGTCGCTGGCCGACAACACCGATCAGGTCGCTCGCTTCCAGGCGTCCGGCTGGAACGCCAGCCACATCGA
Organism: Mesorhizobium sp. M1312; assembly: GCF_040318115.1. NCBI lineage: Bacteria > Pseudomonadati > Pseudomonadota > Alphaproteobacteria > Hyphomicrobiales > Phyllobacteriaceae > Mesorhizobium > Mesorhizobium sp. M1312. The sequence goes on from NZ_JAMYLQ010000011.1 coordinate 37,368, forward strand.
CGGCCAGGACCCGGAAGCGATCGCCTATGCTATCGAGGCGGCCCGCCATTCAGACAAACCGACGATGATCGCCTGCAAGACGACGATCGGCTTCGGCGCGCCAACCAAGGCCGGCACCAACAAGGCGCACGGCTCGCCGCTCGGCGCAGAGGAAATCGCCGGCGCCAGGAAGTTCTTCGGCTGGGACTATCCGCCCTTCGAAGTTCCTGCCGATATTCTCGATGCCTGGCGCGACGCCGGCAAGACGGGTGTCAAGGCACGCACCGACTGGGAAGGCCGCCTTGCCGAGGCCGACGCCCAATTGCGCAGCGAATTCGAGCGCCGCATCAGTGGCACGCTGCCAGCAAATTTCGACGCCGTCATCACCGACTACAAGAAGAAGCTCAGCACGGACAAGCCGAAGGTGGCCACCCGCAAATCGTCGGAAATGGCGCTCGAGATCATCAACGGCGCGGTGCCGGAAACCATCGGCGGCTCGGCCGACCTGACTGGCTCCAACAACACCAAGACCAGCCAGACCAAGAACATCACTGCCGACGACTACGGCCAGCGCTACGTTCACTACGGCGTCCGCGAGCACGGCATGGCTGCCGCGCTCAACGGACTGACGCTGCATGGCGGCATCATCGCCTATGGCGGCACGTTCATGTGCTTTTCCGACTACGCCCGTCCGTCGATGCGGCTTGCCTCGCTGATGGGCATCCGCTCGATCTTCGTCATGACCCATGATTCCATCGCTCTCGGCGAAGACGGCCCGACCCATCAGCCGGTGGAGCATCTGGCCGCATTGCGCGCCATTCCGAACCACAATGTCTTCCGCCCGGCCGACGCGGTCGAGACAGCCGAATGCTGGCAGTTGGCCATCGAGCACGAAAAGACGCCTTCGACGCTGGCGCTGACCCGGCAGAACCTGCCGACGGTGCGCAACGACTTCGTTGCGGAAAACCTCAGCCGCCAGGGCGCCTATGAGCTGGCTGCCGCCAGCGGCGATGCGGCGGTGACGATCTTCGCTTCAGGCTCCGAGGTCGAGATCGCGCTGGCGGCGCGCGAGGCGCTGGAGAAGCACGGCCATCCGACCCGCGTCGTCTCTGTCCCCTGCTTCGAATTGTTCGACAAGCAGAGCGCCGACTATCGCATCAAGACAATCGGCAACGCGCCGATCAAGATCGCCATCGAAGCCGGCATCCGCCAGGGCTGGGATCATTTCATCGGCACCGACGGCATCTTCATCGGCATGACCGGCTTCGGCGCCTCTGGCACGATCGAACAGCTCTATCCGCATTTCGGCATCACCGCCGAAGCGACGGTGAGGGCAGCAGAAGCCCGCTTGCACGGCGAGTAAGGATGCTGGTATCCGGCAAAACGGCATAGCGGTTTTGCCGGCAGCCTCGACCTAGTGGACTTAAATCCAACCCAGCGACGGCTGGATTCTTTGGCTGCCCGCCGTTATGAAGCTGCGGACTTGATCTTCGGCCTCCAACTCCCAGGGAGAGAAAAATGACCGTCAGAGTTGCCATCAACGGATTCGGCCGTATCGGCCGCAACATCCTGCGCGCCATCCACGAATCCGGCCGCAAGGACATCGACGTCGTCGCCGTCAACGACCTCGGCCCGGTCGAGACCAACGCGCATCTGCTGCGCTTCGACAGCGTGCATGGCCGCTTCCCGCATGAAGTGACGGTTGACGGTGACCAGATCACCGTCGGCACCGAAAAATTCAAAGTCACCGCGATCAAGGACCCGACGCAGTTGCCGTGGAAGGACCTTGGCATCGACATCGCGCTCGAATGCACCGGCATCTTCACCGCCCGCGACAAGGCAGCCGCGCATTTGACCGCCGGCGCCAAGCGCGTCCTCGTCTCGGCGCCGGCGGAGGGCGCCGATCTCACCGTCGTCTATGGCATCAACCATGACAAGCTGACCAAGGACCACATCGTCATCTCGAACGCCTCCTGCACCACCAACTGCCTGGCACCGCTGGCGGCCGTGCTGCATGAGACCGTCGGCATCGAAAAGGGCATGATGACGACGATCCACTCCTACACCGGTGACCAGCCGACATTGGACACCATGCATAAGGATCTTTACCGCGCCCGCGCCGCGGCCCTGTCGCAGATCCCGACCTCGACCGGCGCGGCCAAGGCGATCGGCCTGGTGCTGCCCGACCTCAAGGGCAAGCTCGACGGCATCTCCATCCGCGTGCCGACGCCGAACGTCTCGGTCGTCGATTTCAAGTTCATCGCCAAGCGGCCGACCACCGTACAGGAAATCAACGAAGCGGTGATCACCGCCTCCAACGGCAAGCTGAAGGGCATTCTCGCCGTTACCCATCACCCGAACGTGTCGATCGACTTCAACCACGATCCGCATTCCTCGATCATGGCGCTCGACCAGACCAAGGTCATGGACGGCAACTTCGTTTCGGTGCTGTCCTGGTACGATAATGAATGGGGTTTTTCCAACCGCATGGCCGACACCGCCGTCGCGTTCGGCAAGACCATCGCCTGATCGCAGAACCATCTTCTCGCGACTTGGAAAACGCCCGGCTCTGTCCGGGCGTTTTTATGAGAGCACCCAGCGCCCTTTTGGATGCGCAAACGACGCTCTAACGGTTTGTTTGGCAAGCCCGCGCCTTGAGCGCCAAAACACTCAAAAATCAGCGGCATAGGGCAAAAAACCACCCTCACGCCTTGCACCGGTCATGTCTTCGCCTCACTCTCCCGTAAAGCGATAGGAACACGAATTCGAGGGGCAATTGGCGGATGGAGCATGCGATCTACCTCGTGACGCTGGTCGGCGCCGCACTGGTCGTCGCCGCCGCGTTTTCGAGCCTGATCGCCTTCCGCTTCGGCGCCCCTCTCTTGCTGCTGTTTCTCTGCATTGGCCTGGCGACGGGAACCGACGGCCTCGGCATCCAGTTCGACAATGCGCGGCTGGCTTATTTTGCCGGCTCACTGGCGCTGGCGGTCATCCTGTTCGATTCCGGTTTCGGCACGCCGCTCAACGCTTTGCGGCAGGCGGCCGGACCGGCACTGTCGCTGGCGACCATCGGCGTCCTTTTGACCACTGGCCTGTTCGGCGTCGTCGCCCACTATCTGCTCGATCTTAGCTGGCTGGAATCCTTCCTGCTCGGGGCCGCTGTCGCGTCAACCGACGCGGCAGCGGTGTTCTTCCTGTTGCGCGCCGGCGAGATCAATTTGCGCGAACGCGTTCGTTCGACCCTCGAGGTGGAATCCGGCACCAATGACCCGATCGCCATCTTCCTAACCATCAGCCTGGTCGAGATCATCGCCGCCAACGCCGATCCCGAGGCCAGGGTGCTGGTCACCGACCTCGTCCTCGGCTTCCTTCTCAACATGGGGCTTGGCGCCATTGTCGGCATTTTCGGCGGCCTCGCCATCGTGCGACTTGTCGACCGGCTCAATCTCGATCATGGGCTGCTGCCGATCTTCGTGCTGACGCTGTCGCTGATGGTGTTCGCCGCTGCCGGCGCAATTGGCGGCTCCGGCTTTCTGGCGGTCTATCTTGCCGGCCTCATTGCCGGCAATTCCGACATCCGCGCCGTCACCATCCTCAAGCGCTTTCAGGACGGCATGTCGTGGCTGGCACAGATCATCATGTTCCTGATCCTCGGCCTGTTCGCGACGCCCTCGCAATTTCCGGCGATCCTGCTGCCGGCGGTGCTGCTGGGCCTGTTCCTGATATTCGTCGCGCGGCCGATCGCCGTCTGGCTTTGCCTGATACCGTTCCGTCTGCCGCGTCCGGAAGTCGCCTTCGTCTCATGGGTGGGCCTGCGTGGCGCCGTGTCGATCCTGCTCGCCATCACGCCGCTGCTTGGCGGTCTTGAGAATGGCCGCCTCATCTTCAACACCGCCTTCATCATCGTACTGGTGTCGCTGGTCATCCAGGGATGGACTGTCGGACCGCTGGCGCGCCGCCTCGGCCTGATCGTGCCGGCCCGCCTGGGGCCGTTGGACAAGGTCGAACTCGAATTGCCTGGCTCCGCCCATCACGAGCTTCTCGCCTACCGCGTAGCACCTGGCAGCCCGGTGGCGCGCGGTGAGCGCATTCCGCGCTGGGCGAGGCCGTCGCTGGTGCTGCGCGACGGCCGGTCGATGCGCTTCCAGGACATGGGCAGGCTCGCCGCCGGCGACCACGTCTACATCTTCGTGCCGGATCGCTATCCAGCCCTGCTCGACAAGCTGTTCGCCAGCCGCGCCGTGGTCGATCCCGAGGATGCGGATTTCTTCGGCGCCTTCGCCGTCGATCCGGCGCGCTCCGCCGCGGAACTGGAAGCCGCTTACGCGCCGGGCCTGACCGAGGAGGAACGCAAGCTGACCGTCGGCGACCTAGTGACGGAGCGGCTCGGCGGCCATGCCGAATATGCCGACCGCGTGCTGATTGGTCCGATCGAGCTGATCGTCCGCGACGTCGACGACAAAGGGAAGATCACTGGCCTCGGTCTTTCCCTTGAGCCGACCGCGCCCGTGGCACGGGTGCCGGTGTTCCTGAGTGCCGGCGAGATCGCCGACCGCATCGTTGCCTTTGTGCGCAATTGGCGCAAGCGGATCAAAAAGCAGAGCGCCGAGACGCCGGCGGACGCTGAACCCGCTCCACAGCCGGTGGTGGAAAAGGCAACCGACGGGGGCTGACTGCCCCGACACAGGCCGTGGTCATATTTTCTGCGTAGCACCATTGCAGGTCTTGCATCGTCGTTGGTGCGGGTTAAGGTCCCGGCGTTTTTTGCGAAAGGGAACAGCATGGCCGGCTTCAAGACACTGGACGACATTGGCAACATCGACGGCAAGCGTGTGCTGGTGCGCGTCGACCTCAACGTTCCCGTCGCCGACGGCAAGGTCACCGACGCCACCCGCATCGAGCGCATCGCGCCGACCATCGCCGAGCTTTCCGGCAAGGGCGCCAAGGTCATCCTGCTTGCCCATTTTGGCCGGCCCAAGGATGGACCCTCGCCCGAATTCTCGCTTGAGCCGATCGCCAAGGCGGCCGCGAAGGTGCTTGGCCGCCCTGTCGGCTTCGCGCCGGATTGCATCGGCGACGCAGCGGCGAGCGCCGTCGCCGCCATGAACAACGGCGACGTGCTGCTGCTCGAAAACACCCGCTTCTACAAGGGCGAGGAGAAGAACGACGCGGCCTTCACCGAAAAGCTCACCGCCAATGGCGACATCTTTGTCAACGACGCCTTTTCCGCCGCCCACCGCGCCCATTCGTCGACGGAGGGGCTTGCGAACCTGCTGCCGGCCTTTGCCGGCCGTACCATGCAGGCCGAGCTCGACGCGCTGGAAAAGGGCCTCGGCAATCCCGCGCGCCCTGTGGTCGCCATCGTCGGCGGCGCCAAGGTCTCGAGCAAGATCGACCTCCTGATGAATTTGGTGAAGAAGGTCGACGCGCTGGTCATCGGCGGCGGCATGGCCAACACATTCCTGGCCGCGCGCGGCACCGATGTCGGAAAGTCGCTGTGCGAGCACGACCTCGCCAACACCGCTAAGCAGATCATGATCGAGGCGGCCGAAGCCGGCTGCGCCGTCATCCTGCCGGTCGACGGTGTCGTCGCCAGGGAATTCAAGGCCGGCGCCGCCAGCGAAACCGTCGCCGTATCAGAGGTGCCGGCCGACACCATGATCCTCGATGTCGGCGAAAAGACCGTGAAGACCGTTGCCGACTGGATCGACCGCGCCGCGACGCTGGTCTGGAACGGTCCGCTCGGCGCCTTCGAGATCGAACCGTTCGACCGGGCGACGGTGGCGGCAGCCAAGCACGCCGCGGCCCGCACCAAGGCCGGCAAATTGATCTCGGTCGCCGGCGGCGGCGACACGGTGGCAGCACTCAACCATGCCGGCGTCGCCGACGACTTCACCTATGTCTCGACCGCTGGCGGCGCCTTCCTGGAATGGATGGAGGGCAAGCCGCTCCCCGGTGTCGATGTGCTGAAGCGCTGAGAGCCTGTTTGGAAACTCTACTCTGGCGCCTATCTGATGGCGTTTTCTGCGCTTCCGGTGCTCACGGACCAAATGTCCGCTGCGCTCCGGTTCTCGAAACCACCACCATATGACTCGCCAGAGCGAATTTCGAAACAGTCTCTGAGGCGAACGACAGCGTTTGCGCGTTTCAATCGATTCGAGTTTTCCGCTTGGAATGGTTCGACTTGAACATGCCTTGCTCTAGTGGTCTGCTACCCCGGATATTTCACACTGTTGGAACAACCGGTTCAGGAGGATGCACAATGAGCGAACGTCTCGAGGACATTGCCGCCGCGATGGTGGCCGACGGCAAGGGTCTATTGGCCGCCGACGAAAGCTCCGGCACCATCAAGAAGCGCTTCGACGTGATCGGCGTCGAATCGACCGCCGACAGCCGCCGCGACTATCGCGAGATGATGTTCCGCGCCAAGGAGGCGATGACCAGATACATCTCCGGCGTCATCCTCTACGACGAGACCATCCGCCAGAAGGCCGCCGACGGCACGCCGCTGGTCGACATTATCAAGGCGACCGGCGCCATTCCAGGCATTAAGGTCGATGCCGGCGCCAAGCCTCTCGCCGGTTTCCCCGGCGACACGATCACCGAAGGCCTCGACGGCCTGCGCGAGCGGCTCGCAGACTATTACAAGCTCGGCGCCCGTTTCGCCAAATGGCGTGCGGTGATCGACATCGATGTCGCCAAGGGCGTGCCTTCAGCCACGTCGATCGGTTCGAATGCGCATGCGCTCGCCCGCTATGCGGCGCTTTGCCAGGAGGCCGGCATCGTGCCGATCGTCGAGCCGGAGGTGCTGATGGACGGCGCCCATGACATCGGCACCTGCTACGAGATCAGCAAGGCAACGCTGACAAAACTCTACACCGAGCTCTACGCGGCCCGCGTCGTCCTCGAAGGCACCATCCTGAAGCCGAACATGGTTCTCGCCGGCAAGAAGTCGGGCAAGACCAGCAGCCCCGAGGAAGTCGCCGAAAAGACCATAAAACTGTTCCGCGAAACGGTGCCGGCCGCGATTGGGGGCATCGCCTTTCTCTCCGGCGGGCAATCGGACGAGGAGGCGACCGCCAACCTAAACGCCATCAACGCCATCGGCCCGCATCCATGGAAATTGACTTTCTCCTATGGCCGCGCCTTGCAGGCGGCGCCACAGAAGGCGTGGAGCGGCAAGGCGGCCAACGTCGCCGCTGCCCAGGCCGCCTTCGCCCACCGCGCCCATATGAACCATCTGGCCGCGCTTGGAAAATGGCAGCCGGAACTGGAACAGGCCGCCTGACCGGTTTCTTTGATCCGAACCTGGGCCATCTGCCCGGGTTTCATCTGCTCTAAAAAACGCGACGGCCGTGTCGGCTCGCGTTGAGCCCAAACGTCCTTAGGGCTCAAAGAGGAGCAGGCTGGTGCCAAACAACAAGGTCGTTTCACAGGAAGACTGGTTCCAGGCGCACAAGGCGCATCTGGCGCGCGAAAAGGAACTGACGCGATTTCGCGACCGCATCGCTGCCGAACGGCGGGAATTGCCTTGGTTGAAGATGCGGAAGGACTATGTCTTCGAGACCGAACAGGGGCCGAAGAACCTGGCCGACCTATTCGCCGGCGCAAGCCAGCTGATCGTCTACCACTTCATGTTCGGGCCGGGCGCCGACTACCGTTGCGAAGGGTGTTCCTTCCTTGCCGACCACATCGACGGCGCCAACCAGCACCTCAAGCACCACGATGTGTCGCTGATCGTGATCTCGCGGACGCCGTTGGCCGAATTTCTGCCCTACAAACAACGCATGGGCTGGAAATTCGACTGGGTGTCGCCCTACGCCTCGGACTTCAACTTCGACATGCAGGTTTCCTTCACCGACAAGCAGATCACATCCGGCGACACGACCTATAATTTCGAGCAGCGCGCGCTGAAATCGAAGGACCTTCCCGGCACCAGCGTGTTCTACAGGGATGAGAACGGCGACATCTTCCTGACCTTCATGTCGCGATCGAAGGGCGGTGATCCGCTGATCGGTGCCTATCACTATCTCGACCTGACGCCAAAGGGCCGCAACGAGACAGGTCCCCACCACAGCCTGATGGATTGGGTGCGGCTGCACGACGAATATGCACACAGGCCCGAGGTGCAGGACGCCTGTTGCCATTGACGACGGGCAGTCGACGCAAGGTCTTTCGCCCTTAGGCCGATATGCGCTAAGTGCTGCTCGCTATGCCCTTTAATGGACTTGCGATGCAGCGCTTTCTTGCCCTCCTCACCTGGCTCGCCTTTCCGGTTTATGTCTGGCAGGGGCTCGGCGTGCGCCGCCGCACCACCCGCATGCTGCCGGCGCAAGGTCCGGTCATGCACGAGATATCAGGCCAGGCGCCAGCGCTCTCGCTTCTGATGCTTGGCGATTCTTCCGCCGCCTCGGTCGGCATCGGCAATTCCGAGTACGGGCTGGCCGCGCAACTGGCCGAGCTGATCTCGAAACGCACTGGCCTTGCGGTGCGCTGGCGGGCAGCCGGCTTTAACTCGGCGACCTCAGGCCAGATCCGCGACCACGTGCTGCCCAATCTGTCGGCTGATCCTTGGACGCATATCGTGCTCGCCATCGGCACCAACGACACCAAGAACTTTCACTCGGTGCCACGCTTCAAGAGCGATTTTGGCGGCCTGCTCTACGCGCTGCGCGCCAAATGGCCTGAGGCGCGCGTGGTGTGGTCGCCGGTGCTGGAATTCACCCGTGCGCCGGCAATGCCGCCGCTGCTGGGAAAGATCCTGGAGATCCGCGCCGCCGAGATGAACCGGATGGGCGAGCGCCTCTGCCTCGAACGCGGCGCGGTGCCGGCGCCGCGCCTGCCGATCACCGATGCCGAAGCCGGTTTTGCCTCCGACGGATTTCATGCCTCGGAAGCCGGCTACCGGGCCTGGGCGGAACATCTGGTCGACCTGGTACTGGCCAACGAACCACGCCCCGCGTAGCGGCCGCCAAGCCCTAATGCATGTCGCGCAAAAGTGTGCAGCGGTTTTGCGAAAACGACATGCATAAACCAACAACCTAAAGCGCGTCGCGTGAGGTCGGTCGAACGCGACGCGCTTTAGGTCCAATGGCCCAGCGCCGCTGTTATCGAAATTGCCGCCATCGCCAATACCGCCAGCTTCCAAAAATCGCTGCGCCGTTTCAGCCCTGGCCAGCCGAGCGGCTTGATCAGCTGGATGACCATCATGGCAATGATAACGAGTGCGAGGAGTTTCGACATGCCGCTTTTGACTAGCGCATCGGCCCGAAAAATCGAAATCGATTTTCGGAAAGCACGATGCCTAGATTCAAAGGTGCTAGAGCGCCCTTTGCGCGTCCAAAAGGACGCGCTGCGCACTAAAGCATCGCGGTCGGCTGTCAAAGTGCTCCTATCGCTCGCTCACGACAGCGCTATGCCAGCGGCTTGAGGCCGGCCTCGATCGCAGCCCGATTCGGTTCGAGGAACGGCGGCAAGGCCAGCCTTTCGCCCAACGTTTCCAGCGGCTCGTCGGCCGTGAACCCGGGGCCGTCGGTGGCGATCTCGAACAATATGCCGTTCGGCTCACGGAAATAGAGCGAACGGAAGTAATATCGTTCAACCTCGCCGCTCGACGGCAGACGAAACTCGGCCAACCGCGCCGTCCATTGGTGCAAAATCTCCTGGTCCGGCGCCCTGAATGCGACGTGGTGGACCGCACCGGCGCCTTGCCGTGCCGGCGCAAGGCCCGGCTGCACCGCGACATGAAGTTCCGCCGCCGGGCCGCCTTTTCCCATCTCGAAGACATGAACCTGGCCCTGACCATCCGGCGAGGCATAATCCCGCGCCTTGTGCATGTTCATCACCCTGATCAGCACGGCTTCGGTGGTGGTGATGTCGGGGACGCTGATGACGATAGGACCGAGCCCGCGTATCTGGTGCTCGACTGGGACCGGGCTTTGAGCCCAGGGATGACTGTCGCCGTTGCCGCCGTCGCTGACGAGACGCAGGCGCTGGCCTTCTGGGTCTTCGAAATCCAGCGACGGGCAGCCGCCAACATCACCGATCTCTCCCGTCGCGACGGTCTCGTCGGCCAGGCGATCCTTCCACCAGGCAAGGCTTTTAGCGCTGGCGACCCTCAGGCTGGTTCGCACGATGCTGTTGGTGCCGCGCCGTTCGCGTCCGACCGGCCAATCGAAGAAGGTAAGATCGGTGCCAGGCGTCGCCTCGGCGTCGGCATAGAACAGGTGATAGGCTGACGTGTCGTCCTGATTGACCGTCTTCTTGACCAGCCGCAGCCCCAAAGTGCCGGTGTAGAAACGAAGGTTTCCCGGCGCATTCGCGGTGATAGCGGTTAGATGGTGGATTCCCGTCAGTTGCAGGTCCATGGTCGTCTCCCTGATTTCTGGAAAATTTTTTCTCCTTCAATATCAGAACGCCGACCCTATCGCAGAAGGATGCGAATTCCGACAGTCCGTCGCTGCAAGCTGAACGATCTCAATTCTGACAGGGACATGCGATGAACAAGCCGGCGTGCCTCGTATCGGCGAGATCGGGAAGACAAACCGGCAGCATCACCAAAGGCCATCAAGCCTCCTGACAGACTGCTGTCAGGAGGGGTGTGCGATAGTGTCTCCATCGAAAGAGAGGAGACCAGCTATGAACGGTTTTACCATTCTGCGCAGCGTGCAGCACTATGTCGGCAAGATCAGGACGATGCGCAACGAGATCCGCACCCGGCGTTTCATGAACGGGTTGCCGCAGAGCATCCGCAAGGACATCGGTTGGCCGGATAATTACGAAGGCCGCCACGGCCGCGGCCATTGAGGCGATTTTTTCGCGGCAGCAGTTGGATGCGGACGCCACAGCGCCCAGATAAATAGGTCCGGCGGGCCGAAAAGACGGAGCAGGAAATGTCCGAACAGAAAACCATCGGCGTCCTTTTCATCGATCGCTTTGCCGACTGGGAATACGGCCTACTGGCGGCTTCGGCAGTCGAATGGTTCGGCGCACGCGCGGTGTCGCTGACGCCAAACGGCAAGCCGGTGACTTCGGCCGGCGGATTTATGCTGACGCCCGACCGCTCCACCGAGGTTGATGAAAATACCGATCTCGACGCTGTCGCAGTCATCGGCTCCGACCAGTGGGTCGATGCCCCGCCTGATATCTCCGGACTGCTGACAGCGGTCGCAGCGGGTGGCGGCGTGGTCGGCGGCATCTGCGCCGGTACGCTGGCATTGGCGCGTGCCGGCCTGTTCGGCAAGGCCAAACACACCAGCAATGGTCGTGACTGGATCAACGAAAAGGAACCGGGTTACCCGGGCGCCCAGAACTATCAGGACGTGCCCTATGCGGTCGCCGACGGTCGCATCGTGTCCGCGCCGGGTTCGGCTCCCGGCACGTTCGCTCTTGCCTATTTGAAGACGCTCTATCCCCAGAGAAGCAGCGACCTCGCTGAGATGCGTACGCTGTTCGCCAAGGAGTATGCTGAAGGGGAATATGCTGAAGCATCCTGACAGTATGGTGTCAGGAGCGGCATGCAATAGTGCGATACTATCAGGAGACAGACATGGCCTTCACCCCTGCAAAAGCCTCGGCATGGTTCGAGATCCCCGTCACCGACATGGATCGGGCGCGCGCCTTCTATGGGTCAGTGCTTCAGAACGATCTCACTCTGGAGGAGAGCGGCCCGAACCCGATGGCCATGTTCGCCGCGCAGGACCGAACGGCTTCCGGGCATGTCTACCCCGGAAAACCCGCAGCATCGGGAACCGGGCCAACTATCCATCTGTCGGTTGCCGCGCCGATCGAGGATGCAATGGAACGGGTGAGGCAGAACGGCGGTCAGGTCGTCTCGCCGGCGATCTCCATTCCGGCCGGCACATTTGCCTATTGCCTGGACCCGGACGGCAACAGCTTTGGGCTCTTCGTCTAGGTGGCGCATGGTAAAGAGCTGGAGCGACAGGCTGAATACGCCGGGCACCGACGGCATCAAGCCGACGCCGCGCACTGTTGGCGACGTCGTCGAGGGCCAGCCGATGCTGGTGCCGACGGCACGGCAGGTCGATGATTTCATCCGCTCCATCCCAAAGGGCGTGGCCATGGATGTCCGCGCGTTGCGCACCGCGCTCGCCATCGAGCACGGCGCCGAAGTGACATGTCCGGTCACCATCGGCTATCATCTGCGCACCGTCGCCGAGGCCGCCAACGAGGATCTGGAACGCGGCATGACGCTGAGCGACATCGCGCCGTTCTGGCGGGTGCTGGATGCAAAGACGGCGACAACAGGGAAGTTGTCCTTCGGCGCGGCTTTCGTCGCCGCGCAGCGCAAGCGCGAAGGGCTCGAATCATAATGCATGTCGCCCAAAAGTGCGAACCGGTTTTGGGAAAACGACATGCATAGAAACAACACCGAGGGACCATACGATGCGTCGCGCCGACAGGCTCTTCCAGATCGTGCAGCATCTGCGCGGTGGCCGGCTGGTCACCGCTCAGAAGCTGGGTACGTGGCTCGAGGTTTCCGAGCGAACCATCTACCGCGACATCGCCGACCTGCAGTCGACCGGAGTGCCGATCGACGGCGAGGCCGGCGTCGGATACATGATGAGGGAGGGTTTCGACCTTCCGCCGCTGATGTTCACGCGTGACGAGATCGTCGCGCTGGTCGCCGGCGCCCGCATGGTGCGCGCGTTTGGCGGGGCTGCCATGGCGCGGGCCGCCGACGAGGCGCTGGTCAAGATCGGCGCCGTGCTGCCCGATGCCGAAAAGGACCGCATCGCCCGCACCGAGATCCACACGCCGATGTGGGTGGTGAGCGACGCCGCCCGCGAAGCAATCGACTTGATCGAGCGCGCGGTGGAAAAACGCCAGGTGCTGACCATCGACTACTCCGACGAAGCAGGTCGCAGCACCGCGCGCGACATCAGACCATTGGGCCTGTGGTTCTGGGGCAAGGTGTGGACGCTGGTCGCCTGGTGCGAGATGCGCGACGATTTTCGCGCTTTCCGCATCGACCGCATCGCTTCGGTGGTCATCGCCGGCCGCGTCTTCAAGCCGGAGCGCGGCAAGCAGCTCGCCGATTTCTACCGTGCGGTGGAGCGAAGCGAGGACTACGGCATGGCGCCGGACCGGGCCGCGCGAACCTGATACTAAGAAAAAAGCCCGCTCGAAAGCGGGCTTTTTGATGAGGGCTATGGGGTTGTTTGCCGGCGACGGACGTTGGCTTACTCGTCGTCCGCTTCCTCGTCCTTGTCCTTCGACTTCAGCGCCGAAAGCTTGGCGAAGACGGCGTTGGCGTCGAGTTCCGCATCCTCGTCCTTTGGCTTCTCCGCTGCCGGCACGAGGCGCTCGGTCAATGCCGCCGGCAGCAGGGTGTCGCCGGCCGGCTGTGCCTGCTCGCGGCCACGCGAGGCGCGGTTGACTTCCATGTCGAGGTCGATCTGCGAGGCGAGACCCAATGTCACCGGATCCATCGGCTGCAGATTGGCCGAGTTCCAGTGCTTCCTGTCACGGATCTGATCGATCGTCGACTTGGTGGTGCCGACGAGGCGCGCGATCTGCGCGTCCTTCAGCTCGGGATGATTACGCACCAGCCAGAGGATGGCGTTGGGCCGGTCCTGGCGCTTCGACAGCGGCGTGTAGCGCGGACCCTTGCGCTTGGATTCCGGCACCCGCACCTTGGGGTCTGACAGCTTCAGCCGATGGTTCGGGTCCTTCTCGGCGCGTGCGATCTCGTCGCGGGTCAGTTGGCCGGTCATGATCGGGTCCATGCCCTTGATGCCCTGCGCCGATTCGCCGTCGGCGATCGCCTTGACCTCGAGCGGATGCAGCCCGCAGAACTGCGCGATCTGCTCGAAGGAGAGCGCGGTATTGTCGACCAGCCAGACGGCGGTCGCCTTGGGCATCAGCAGCGTATTGGCCATTATGAGATATCCTTCTCGTTCGCCCGCGTTCCCGCGCGGGCGGTGGTTTTAGAGCCACCAAAATGGGAAATTCGCTGCGTATATAACCACTCCGTTGCCGTTTCGCAACGCTTTTGGAAGGTCCTGTCGTAAGCAGATGAGTTGTCCGAATTAGGTAGCAGATGAGTTGTCCGGTTTGATCACCAGCGAACGGAGGCTGGGATGAGCGGGCAGCATGGCTGCAGGACCGGAGAATGCAGAAGTTTGTGGGAGTGTTGCGCCGCTGGGGGCGTGGAGCTTTTTGCAGCATCTTGCCGGCGGCGCCTTCGTGGCACCGATCGATCATCGCAGCTGCTGCTGCACGGACTTCAAAACGACAAAACCCGCCGGACAGGGTCCAGCGGGCTCGGAACCGGCGACGGGAAACCCGTCTGCTGCGGCTCTGGCTTCTAAAGCTGATCTCGGACCGAAGCACCACTTCGCGAAAAGCGGCTTGATGCTTTCGGGCGAGATCAGATCGAGATCAAAGCGCCTTGCGGGCGATCCTCTCGATGTCACCACGGTTGATGCCGAGGTCATTGAGCTGACGGGCGTTCAGGCGGTTCAGTTCGCGCACGGTTTCATTGTACATGCGCCAGTTACGGAAAGCACGGATCGGGTTCATGGTAGTCCTCCATCGTTTCGATGCCGCTCAAATAGGCATCGTTGATGAAAAGTTGAACAGACGCTTTTGCATGGCCGCAATGCGTTTGTTGCATTGCACAATTAAGGGTTTGTTCAGCGTGTTTGCCGACCGTCAGCCGACATCGAGCACGATCTTGCCGATGTGGTCGCCATCTTCCATCCGCTCATGCGCCCGCCACGCCTCCTTGAGCGGGAAGATCATGTCCATGACGGGTGCTAGCTTGCGGGTGCCGAGCAGCGGCCACACCTGCGCCTCCAGTGCTGCGGCGATCGCCGCCTTGAATTCGACGGTGCGCGGCCGCAGCGTCGAGCCGGTGTGGGTGAGCCGCTTGACCATCATCTTCGAGAAATCGGCGCTTGCCACCGCCCCACTCTGCGTGGCGATCTGGACGATGCGGCCTTCCACCGCGGCGGCCTCGTAGTTTCGCGCCACATAGTCGCCGCCGACCATATCGAGGATGACGTTGGCACCCTTGCCGCCGGTCGCGTCCTTGACCGCCGCGACGAAGTCCTCCTCGCGGTAGTTGATCGCGCGGTCGGCGCCAAGTTTAAGACAGGCGTCGCACTTCTCCTGGTTGCCGGCGGTGGTGATGACATAGGCTCCGAAGGCCGAGGCGAGTTGGATCGCCGTGGTGCCGATCCCGGACGAGCCGCCATGGACGAGCAGCGTCTCGCCGCTCTTCAGGCCGCCGCGCTCGAAGACATTATGCCAGACGGTGAAGTAGTTTTCCGGCACCGCCGCTGCTTCGGTGTGGGTAAAGCCGGCGGGCAGCGGCAGCACGCTGCCGGCATGGACCTTGACGTATTCGGCATAGCCGCCGCCGGGCGTCAGCGCGCAGACGCGGTCGCCGACGCGCCAGCGCGATATGTCGTCGCCAAGAGCCGCGACTTCGCCTGACGCTTCGAGGCCTGGCAGGTCCGACGCACCGGGCGGCGGAGGATAGACGCCCTTGCGCTGCTGCACATCCGGCCGGTTGATACCGGCGGCGCGCACCCGGATCAGGATTTCGCCGGGACCGGGCACGGGCACGTCGCGCGTTTCCGGTTTCAGCACCCGCGGTCCGCCGGGTTCCGAGATCGCGATTGCCGTCATCTTCGCCGGAATTTTGTTCTGTCCGCTCGCCATGAATTTTCCCGTCTCGCTTCGCCAGTTTCTTGCCGGCTGCCGGTTTTCTCGCCGACTGTTTGCATCCATGCCCCTGCCCTATGTATGCTGATTGCCAAATCAGGCAAATGGCCACTGCAGCGCCGGCGTGCGATTGGACGCGCAAACGGCGCTGTAGCAGTTTAATTTGTTGCGCATGAGCGAGGAGCGACGATGGCGATCTTCGACGACGAACCCAAAAAGAAAGCGCGCCTGCGTGAGATCGGGCAGGACCTGTCGCTGCTTTCCGTCGATGAACTGTCCGAGCGGATCGCCATCTTGCGCGACGAGATCGCCCGGCTCGAAGCCGAGCTCAAGACCAAGAGCATTACCAAATCAGCCGCCGAGGCGCTGTTCCGCCGCGAATAGTTTCCAGAGCCGAAGCGCCCGCCGCCGAAAAGCTCGAATGCGACTGTCTTCAGACCACCCCAGATTCCAGCCGGATCAGCTAAATGTTTGCAAGCTACCGACCGATTCTCTCGCTGCTTCGCGGCACCGCTTTCCTGCTGGCGGCGACCGGACTGCACGGGCTGTTGTTGCCGCTGCGCGGCCAGTTGGAAGGTTTCTCGACCGCATCGCTCGGCCTGATGGGCACGGCCTGGGCCGGCGGCTTCGTCACCGGCTGCTTCTTTGCGCCGCGCCTCGTGCGCCGGGCCGGTCACGTACGCGCTTTCGGTGCCTTTGCGGCATCGGGAGCCATCGTCGCACTGCTCACCGGCCTGATCATCGACGAATATGTCTGGATCCTGCTGCGCGCCTTCACCGGCTTCACCATGGCCGGCGCCTTCATGGTCATCGAAAGCTGGCTGAACGAGAAGTCCACCAACGAGAACCGCGGCGCCGTCTTCGGGCTTTACATGATGGTCACCTATGCCTCGATCATGGGCGGCCAGATGATCGTTGCCGGCGGTGACGTGAAGTCGGCCTCGCTGTTCATGATCACCGGTATCCTGTTCTGCCTGTCGCTCATTCCGACCGCAGTGTCGACGGCTTCGCATCCCAAGCCGCTGCAGGACGTCTCGCTCGACGTCAAGGGGCTCTATGTCAATTCGCCGGTGTCGGCGATCGCCTGCGTTTTGATCGGCGTCGCCAACGGCGCCTGGGGCACGCTTGGCGCGGTCTATGGCGCCCGCATCGGCATTTCCACGGCCGAGATCGCGCTGATGATGAGCCTGGTGGTCGTCGCTGGCGCCGCCATGCAACTTCCGGCCGGGCGTCTCTCCGACAAGACCGACCGCCGCTTTGTGCTGGCAGGCCTGGCCTTCGGTGCCGCGCTGTTCGCTCTCGCGCTTTTCCTGTTCGAGCCGCGCTCCGGCGTCTTCGTCATCGTCTGCACCGCCGCCTACGGCGCCTTCGCCTACACGCTCTATTCGATCGCTGTGGCTCATGCCAACGACCACGCCCGAGCGGAGGATTTCGTCAAGGTGTCCGGCGGCCTGCTGCTGCTCTATGGTTTCGGCACGATGATCGGGCCGCTGCTGGCCGCCGGCCTGATGGGTTGGATGCGGCCGGAAAGCCTGTTCCTTGCAACGGCCCTCGCGCATCTTTGCCTGGCGGGCTATACGCTGCTGCGCATCAGCCGGCGCGCACCGGTGCCGATCGAAGACCGCGACGCCTTCACGACACAACCGGCCGAGCGCTCGATCACGCCGGAAGCCTTGCGGCTCGATCCGCGCAGAAAGCCTGAAACCAACGGTTGAGATTTGGAAAACTTTGCCTCACAAATAAGGCATGATGTTTTCCGACGCCTTCATGGCGATTGCCGATCCCAACCGGCGCTATCTCTTGGAAGAGCTCCGGCGCGGCCCGAAGACCGTCAACGAACTGGCCGCCGGGTTGCCGGTCTCGCGCCCGGCTGTTTCGCAGCATCTGAAAGTGCTGCTCGACGCCGGGCTGGTCAACGCCAAGCCGGAAGGGACAAGGCGCGTCTATACGGTCAGCAGTGCCGGCTTCCTGAAGCTAAACATCTGGCTCGACCAGTTCTGGGATGCAGAGCAGCTTGGTTCCCCCGGAAGCTGAGATGCGCCGTCACCTCCCGGCCAGCGACGCGCCAAGCGCATGGAGCAGCTCGCCCGTGCCATGCTCGCGGGTGGCAGGGACATCATGGCCGTCGGTCATATCTCCTCGGCAGGCCGATGAGCTAGCTCGATGGTTGTTGCGGGACGAAAACGCCGTCCTTGTAGGCAGCACCGAAATAGACCTCGACACTGTGCAGTCTGCCGTTCTGGAACGAATGCAATTCGGTGTTGCGGAAAACCTTGCCGTCAAGCGTTTCGCAGCGATAGCGAACGAAGGCGTCGTTACCGTCCTCGCAAATCCTCTCGACGGCGACTGACTTGAACAGCGTGCTGTTCGGCCAGCAGCGCGCGAAGTAGGTCGCGCGGTCGATGGCATTGTCATAGGGGCTGGTGAAGGTGAAATCGTCTGTCAGCACCGCCTCGATGACGCTGCGGTCGTTGGCCTGGTAGGCGGCGAAGTAACTGCGGATCAGATCCGATCTGCTTTTGACAGGCATGGCGAAAGCTCCTCCGGATTCAGGTGCTGGCGTTGAGCCGCACATCTCATTGAAACAATGTCAGGCATCGGGCTAAGCGTTCCAGCTTGGACGTTTCTGAACGCGGTCGAGCCAATGATGGACATTGACGAGCGCGTCCGGAATGTCGGCTCCGAAGAATGCGCCAAGCCAGGCTGCGACGGCGGCGGTGATGTCGGCGACGGAGTACTGGTCGCCGGCGATGAACGGGCGGCCATCGGCGATCTCGCGGTCAAGCCACGCCCACTTTGCCGGAACGGCTTCGCGCTGGGTTTCGGCGAAAGCCGGGAACTGCACAAGCCGCTCCGCAAACATGGGATCGGAATGCAGGGCAATGCTGCCGATGGTTCCGAAGATCTCGATCTCGGCGCGGCGGTTCCACATCTCGACCTTGCCTTGGCTGACCGCGTCCGAGCCGAACAGTGCCGGCGTCGGATGAACCGCCTCCAGATAGCGGCAGATGGCAATGCTTTCGGTGATCACCGTGCCGGCGTCGAGCACGAGCACGGGAATCTGGCCGAGTGAGTTGAGCGCAAGGAATTGCGGTGCCTTGTGCTCGCCTTTTGTGAGGTCGACATCGACCCGCGGGACGTCGATGCCTTTCTCGGCCATGAAGATGCGGACGCGATAGGAATTCGGACCGATGCCGCAGTAGAGTTTCATTCTATCCTCCCGATTCTGCTGATCTTTGGCTCAGGCTGCGGCGCTCATGCGCATTCCACCCGCAGATTGTCGAGCATCTGGCTCCAGCCAGCCTGATGGTTTTCGGGCTGATCATGGCCGTCAAGAAAGGCGCCTTGCTCGGTCATCACCAGCCGGCAACCTGTGCCTTCTGGACTGAATTCAACTGTCAGCAGCCCGACAAACAAACGCTCGCCGCTGCTGGTCATGCCGCCAGCCGAGACGATGCGCTGGTCGCGCACGATGTCGAGGTAGCGCGTCTCGTTCACATAACTCTCGCCACCCTTGGGTCCGAAACGGCTGAGCGCAATGCCGCCCACCTGGAACTCGAAGCGGTCAATGCTGCTTTCCCACCCCTCGCCGGGCGAGCCCCAGCGCTGCAATGCGGCGGGATCGGACCAGGCGGCGAACACTCGCGCCGGCGAAGCGTCGTAGCTGCGTTCGAGCACTATGGTCGAATGGACGACGGAGCGTTCGCTCATGTTGGCCTCCTCAGTTTCCTTCGGTTTCGTCCTTGGTTTCCGCAAGAAAGCCGCCGAGCCGGTCGAGCCGCTGTTCCCAGCTCAGGCGCCGTTCGTTGATCCAGTGTTCGGCGGTCTTCAGCGCCTTCGGCTCGAGCTGGCAAGTGCGCACCCGGCCGAGCTTTTCGGTGCGGACGAGGCCGCTCGTCACCAGCACGTTCAGGTGTTGGACGACCGCCGACAGCGACATCGCCAGCGGCTCTGCCAACTGGCTGACCGAGGCGGGGCCGCGCGACAGCCGCTCCACCATGTGCCGCCGCGCCGGGTCGGCGAGCGCCTGGAACATCAGGTCGAGCTGGGCGGTATCGTGCAGCATCGGGCTTAGCCGTTGTTGTAGGGGAAGAGCTTGAAATAGGGCTGTGCTTCCTCGATCACGCGAGCGACCGACGGCCGTTGCAGCAACCGGTCGTGGTAGCGCGCAACTGTTCATTGCCGAAATCGATGATGACAGTGAACGGCGTGCCGTTTTCATAGAGCGCGATCAGCCGCTTCCAGCAGAAGAAGGCCAGCGGATGGAGATGCATCGTCAAGGACATTGTTTTGCTCGTTCCTTGGTGGTTCGCCACCGCATGGTTTACAGACAGCCAAACACTGAAGCAATTACTTAACTATTCCCGCAGAGATGGTGTGTCAAGGTCCAGCTCCGCGCTTATCTGGCTTGGCTATGGGTGACGATGGCATCGACGATTGCGGCCCAATCGTCGGGATGGAGTTCGTGGCCGCCGCCTTCGATACGGACAAGCCTCGCGCCGGCAACCGCCTCTGCGAGAGCAACGCCATGCTCGACCGGAAAGACCGGATCCACCGTGCCGTGGATAACGAGGAGCGGAACCTTCAATTCGTGCAGACGGCCCTTCCGGTCCTCGCCGCCCCGATCTTCGCCGCTCTTGAGCATGAAATGATTGGTCGCGCTCAAGAAGCCGCCGGATCGGTCGTAATCCTGTTCGACGAACGTCCTCGTCCGCGTCTCGTCGAAGGGATGCGCTGTGCCGGCGATCGCGTGCGCGTCCTTGACGATGAAGTCGACCACCTGGACTCGGTCCGACCAGTCGACATCAGCGCCTTCGGCCGAATGCTTCATATAGGCTTCGGTCGTCCCTGGCAGATGCGACGTGTCGATCCCGATTGGCGAAGTGCTGATCGCCGTAAGCGAGATGATCCGCAACCGATATTTCAGCGCCACAAGCTGCGCGATCATGCCGCCCATCGACATGCCGACCACATGCGCTTTCGCGATGCCATAACTGTCGAGGACGCGGATGGCGTCGTCCACCATGTCGTCGAATGTGTAAGGCGGTTCGCCCGGCGCATACTTGGTTGAACGGCCTGTATCGCGATTGTCGTAGCGGATCACGAACAGACCCTTGCCGGCCAGTTTCCGGCAGAACGCCTCCGGCCACCAGAGCATCGAAGCCATGGCGCCCATGATCAGCAGCATTGGTGGATGCGCGGGATCACCAAACGTCTGCGACGCGATTTCCGGTTCCGCTGCCTTTGTCATTATCGCAATCTCCTCTCTGCAAAACCGATTGCATTTGGCAATCAGTTGCACGATAATAAGACTGATATAATAATGCAACCGGTTTCTGTCGGAGAATCGCATGAGCATCGATCGCCGGTCTGGGTGCCCGATCAACCTGTCGCTTGAAGTGTTTGGCGACCGGTGGAGCCTGATCATCCTTCGCGACATGATTTTCGGCGGCAAACGCCACTTTCGCGACCTGCTCAACGGGTCTCTGGAAGGCATCGCGTCCAACATCCTCGCTGATCGGCTGAAGCGGCTGATGGAGCTCGGCATACTGACTAGGGCGGACGATCCCACCCACAAGCAGAAGGCAATCTACAGCCTGACCGAAATGGCGATCACGCTGGTGCCGATCCTGGCGCATCTCGGCGCCTGGGGTCGTGTCTGGCTGCCCGTCAGCGAGGAGCTCTCGATCCGCGCCGAGCTTCTGGAGAAGGGCGGTCCGCCGATGTGGGAAAAGTTCATGGACGAGCTGCGCCACGAACATCTGGGCACACCTTCCGACACGCCGCCGGATGCCACCGTGCGTGCCACCTTGCAGGCCGGATACAAGGCAGTTGTCGCCCGAAAGGCACCGGGCGCCGCGTGCGATCCCTGTGCCTGACCAACTTATTTTCCCCATCGCAGGCCGGCTCTGCTATTAAAGGGGTTGAAAACTATAATTTACGGGATTGGAAAAGCCCTTGGTTGAGAACTCTAAGGATACTGCCCGCGCGCGGGCCGATTTGCGTTTCAAGAAGCAGGAAGAGGCAGCCACGGTTCGCCAGAAGGCGATGGCGGAATATGTCGCCGAGAGCGACGCCCGCCAGATAAAGACCAACAAACTGAAGGCGCTCCGCCTTGCCAAGGAAGCGGAAGACCTCGCCAATGCGCCGGCTGCCCCGGTGAAGAAGCCGGCGCGCGCCAAGAAAAAATAGGGCTGGTTCGCAGCGCATAATGCTGGAAGCCGGAATCGGTTTCCGCTTGCGCGATTCAAATTGCAGACCGTCCTTTGCGCGTCGCACTGCGCTCTAATCTTCGATAACCCATCTGAAATCGCCGGCGTGTCTCCGACGTCCCGGCGCGGGCGTGTCCTGCTCGTCACCGGCGGGTGCTGATCCGCGCGAGGCCGGCGCCACCATCGGCGCTGTTGAGGCCGGGTCTCTAGCCCATGTTTATGTCACGGGTGGCCGCTCGCATCGACACCGAGAAGCCAGCCAGTACGTCGACCAGTGCGATGACCATCAGCGTGAAGAAAACCGAGTGCGCCGCGCCCTTCACCAGCAGGAACTCGACCAGGAACGCCACGAAGACGAAGGTCGACAACAGGTGGTCCATGATCGAGGCGTTTGTCGTACGCGTCGATTTCACGATTTCGACGAAGAAGAGAAGCAGCCCGATCAGCACGATCAGATCGCCGAGCGTCATCGAGAACACTCCGCCCGACATCATGCGGATCGAGAACATTTCGCTTGCCCAAGGATCGTCGCCGCCGCCGAATATTCCCAGAAGCCCGAGATTATAGAGGACGAAGGGCACGATCAGCAGCGGGATGGCACCGAACATCAGAAAGCTCCGGTTGGACAGCTTTCTGTAGTATGCGCCCGGCGTTCGCCGTCAAGAAATTTCGTACACGACCGTAAACACGGACAGAGACCGTGCGAAATAACAGTGCCAGCCGGCACGGCTGCCACCCGACACGGCTGCTGGGCTGTTCGAAAATGGGCGATCATCCGCGCATAATGCAAAAAGACCGGCGCAATGGCCGGTCTTCGGGAGTCACAAAACCGTCGAAAGCGTTCTCAGCTTTCCTTCGGCTCCAGAACCTGGCGACCGCGATACATGCCGGTCTTCAGGTCGATATGGTGCGGGCGGCGCATCTCGCCGGAATTCTTGTCCTCGACATAGCTCGGGGCCTTCAGGGCATCGGCCGAACGGCGCATGCCGCGCTTCGACGGAGAGGTTTTTCGTTTCGGTACGGCCATGGATATGCTCCATTACATGGTCAAAATGCCCCGGCTGCCCTCGTGAAAGGGCCGCATCAGGGGCCGGAATCTGAGAAAGTCGGGTGCCTATACACGCCCTGCGCCGTTTTGGCCAGCGCCGCCGCGAATTTTTTTAAACTATCGCAGACAGCCGACATAGGCGCCGGACCGGCCCGCGCGCCGTTCGATCAGCGAGGCCAGCCGTCTCAGCCCCGGTCCGGGCTTCGCCGGGTTGCGTGCGATCGGGTTCGGCAGGGTGACGGCAAGCAGCGCCGCCTGGCGACGCGACAATCGTTTTGCCGAAACCCCGAAATGGTGCTGGGCGGCGGCCTCGATGCCATAGATGCCCGGCCCCCATTCGGCGATGTTGAGATAGATTTCCATGATGCGCCGTTTCGACATCACCATGTCGACATAGACGGCCAGCGGCAGTTCGACGACTTTCCGGACCGAGCCCAGCGGCCGCGACCAGAGATAGAGGTTCTTCACGGTCTGCATGGTGATGGTCGAGGCGCCGCGCGTCATCTCGCCGGCCAGCGCATCGTCGACGACGCCCCTCAACTCGCCAAGGTCGATGCCGCGATGGAAACAGAACTGCCCGTCCTCCGACATGGTGACCGAATTCGCCAGCGCCGGCGCCACATCGTCGATCGAGACCCAGCGCCGGTCATAGCCGGAAAACGTCGCCAGATCCTTCAGCATCAGTGTCGATACCGGATGCACGAACGGCGGCAGATAGAGAAAGGTCAGCACCACGGGCATCAGCGCCAGCACGACGGCGACGGTGATACCGCGCCGGACCCAGTGCCGGGGCCAACGTTTGAGACCGGTGCGGTTGCCGCGTTTCGGCCTCACCATGTCCAGCCCTTCGGTTTCGTGATCGACGATCGGTTCCGCCAAGCCGCTCAATCCATGCTGCTCCCTGCCCCCGGCATAATGGCGCTTGGCTTCTTGCGCAACGTCTGAGTGTCGGCTACCCGTCCCCGGCATGACGAAAGACGATCAAATGCCGTTCGAGGCAGCGCTTGTCGCGCGCACAGGTCCGGTCGAGGCGCTGCTCAGGCGACTGCTCGACGACTGTCCGCTTTCAGGCGAGATCGCGCGGCCGCAACGTCTGATGGAGGCGATGCGCCACGGCGTGCTGAACGGCGGCAAGCGCCTGCGCCCTTTCCTGGTCATTGAAAGCGCCGCGCTGTTTTCCGCCGACGGCGAGGCGGCGCTGCGCGTGGCGGCGGCGCTCGAATGCGTGCATTGCTATTCGCTGATCCATGACGATCTGCCGGCCATGGACGACGACGATTTGCGCCGTGGCCAGCCGACCGTGCACAAGGCCTTCGACGAGGCGACCGCTATCCTCGCCGGCGACGCCTTGCTGGCGCTCGCCTTCGACATCATTGCCGACGAAGCGACTATGCTGCCGGCCGAGCGACGGGCGGCGCTGGTGCTGGCGCTGGCCCGCGCCGCCGGAGCCGGTGGCATGGTCGGCGGCCAGATGCTCGATCTCGAAGCCGAGCGTATCAGGCCGGACGAAGCCGGTATCATCCGGCTTCAGGCAATGAAGACCGGCGCACTGATCCGCTTCGCATGCGAGGCGGGCGCAATCCTTGCCGGCGCGCCAGCGGCCGACCGTGAAAGACTGGCGGAGTTCGGCTCGGCGATCGGGCTTGCCTTTCAACTTGCCGACGATTTGCTCGATCTGACGGCGAATGCGCACCAGATGGGCAAGGCGACCGGCAAGGATGCCGCCGCCGGCAAGGCAACGCTGGTGGCACTGCACGGCGCGAACTGGGCGCGGGACCAGCTTCAAGGCCTCGTCGACCAGGCCCACGCCTTGCTTTATCCCTATGGCGAAGACGCCATGCTTCTGAAGCAAGCCGCGGAATTCGTGGCGGCCCGCAACAGCTGATGCTGTTCCAAACTGTACTCCAGCCCTACGGCGCGCCGTGTAGCCACGGAGGGTTGGCGAATTGTTCGGCCAGGAAATCCACGAACACGCGCACACGCGGCGCCAGGATTCGACCAGGCGGATAGACGGCGCAGATTGGCGGTCCGTCATGATGATTGTATCCGGTGAGCAATGCGGTCAGTCTGCCTATCCTGATATCCGGTCCGACCAATATCTCCGACATGCGGATGATGCCGACACTGGCGAGCGCCAGCCGGCGTAGGGCTTCCGTGCTGTTGGCCTCTATCGGGCTGCGGATACGCATGCTTTGCGGACCGTCCGGGCCATCGAATTCCCAGATGTTGAGGCCGCCGCGTGATGTGATGCCAAGACAGGTATGATGTTGAAGATCGCCTGGCGTCATCGGGATACCGTGTTTTTCGAGATACTGAGCTGACGCGCAAACGACACGGTGACTGGGCGCCAGCCGCCGCATCACCAGCCTGGAATCGGTCTGGGCGGCAACGCGCACGGCGACGTCCGTTTCCTCAGCCAATACGTCGACAATCGCATCTGTGAACATCAGCTCGAGCTCGATGGCCGGGTAGCGTTCGATGAAAGCCGGTAACATCGGCACGATCAAACGATGGCCGAAGGCGCTCGGAAGACTGATGCGCAGCCGGCCGCGCGGTTCTGCGCCGGGTTGAATCGCGATTTCAGCCTCTTTGATGTCGTTCAGGATACGGCGGGCGCTATCGGCATAGGTGCTGCCTTCCGCCGTCAAGCTGATCCGCCGCGTCGAGCGTTGCACCAATCGCACGCCAAGGCGGGACTCAAGCCGCCCGATGATCTTGCTGACAGCCGATGGGCTCATCCGCAGCCGGCGTGCCGCTGCCGAGAAGTCGCCTTCCTCGACAACCGACAGGAACACACCCAACGTTTCTGACCGGTCCATGCCATCTATTCCAATTCGTCACAGATGAACGGAAATTATCACCGATTATCGGCACGTGCGATACATAATATGATTCCCTCCTCAGCATCCAAAATACCGCCGAGGAGGTGCAATGCGTTCAGAACAGCCAAATCTGCGCGATGCTCACGAGTTGCATCGATGGGCACGTCGCCAGCGCAGCGCCGCAATTGGTCGGTTATGCCTTCGGATTATCCGCGTGCTCAAGTCGGTCACGTCGAGGATGGGGAACCGCTCAAGGAGCAACGTCCGGGCTAGCGCAGCCGGCCGATCGGAATGATTTCGGGCGATGTCAGAGCGTATGGCTCGCCACGCCAGTTGCCGAGCCACTCTTCGACGACCAGCCCGGTCTGGTCCAGCATCTGCGCAAGGCTTTCCTTTGTCGGGAAGGCGATTTTCGATTCGGCGCTGAGCACCCGTCCGCTGTCGGGAATTTCGTAATGGGTGGAGTAAGTGACGACACCGGTAGCGGGATCGTGCCGGAAATCGTTCCACGCTCTTACCGTGCCCAATTGGGGATGACTGAGTTCCCGTTGGGACCGTTCCGGCGTCCACTCGACCCATTCCTGCGCGACTGGATTTCGCGTGTCGAAGATGAAGCACCCAGCCGGAGCCAGATGAGCGGCGATCGTGGCAAGCACCGCCTCTCGATCTTCTGGCGTCAGAAACACCTGGAAGGCGTGCCCGGTCAAAAGCACCAGATCGAAACGTCGTCCGAGCCGGACGTTTCGCGCATCGGCCTCGACCCAGTCGACCCTCTGCCCGCCGACTCTGCGGCGGGCGATATCGAGCATCGCCGACGCGGGATCGACGCCGGTCACGCTGCGCCGGTCGGCGAGCGCGGCGGCCAATTGTCCAGTGCCGCAGCCGAGGTCGAGAACCGAGCCGGCATCCTTGGCGAAGCCGACGCAATAGTCGAAGTCCACGCCGCCTTCGTTCTCGATATCGTAGAATTGGACGAGGTCGGGATCGCTATAGAGACGGTCGGTCATGGTAAACCTATAGCTGGAGCCATGGAGCAGCAGAATTCGTGAAGTGAAGCACAGCTTCGGCGGTTTGGCGGCCAATCGGTCGGTGCCCTTACCGATTCCGCACGACAATGCATGCACCGCCGACGCTTTGCAGTTTCTGGCAGATGTTGTCGGCCTTGGCTTTGGAGTCGGCGCCGATCCGGACCGCATAGATGCCGCGCCTGCCGATCGGCGAGCGCACCCGACTTACGACCGGATCATGGCCCTTCAGCAAGGCCGGAAACCGGCGCTTCACACCATTCCATTGACTGAGCGCCGCGGCGCGGCGGAAATTGCCGGCCACCTGCACGCCCCACGGCTTGATGTTGATCGACGCCATGGCCACGGTTTGGGACTTGATGACCGGCAGCCTGCGGCAGGCGACCGCGAAGCTCGCCTTCTTGTCAAGCGGCCGGATGGTGCCGGCATAGGCGGTGTCGGTGAACCTGTCGGCCGGCTCGCCCATAATGTCCAGAACGTAGTTTTCGGTCTCCATCGGCAGGAAGCCACCGGAACTCAGCCAGCGCGATACCCGGTTTTCTCCGGCATTGTAGGCGGCGGCGGCGAGGCCCAGATTGCCGAAGCCGGTTTTCATTTCGGCGAGATATTTTGCCGAGGCCGGGATGGCCTGCTCGATATCGAAGGAATTGGCAAGGCCGCGTAACTTGGCGGTGCCCGGCATGAACTGGGCTATGCCTTCGGCGCCGACCGGACTGACCGCGTTTGGATCGAAGCGGCTTTCCTTCCAGATCAGCCGGGCAAAGAAATCCTTGGGCAGACCGTTTTGATCTGCATGAGCCTCGATCAGGTTGCAAACCCGGTCGAGCAGCCTCTGCTTGGCGGAGCGCGGCGGATCGGCGTGGGCTGTCGTCAACCCCAGCCCACAAAGCAGAACCAATCCACCAAACAAGACCGGCGTCGCCCAGGGGAAGCGCCGCATCGACCTACTCCGCCGCGGCCTTGCCGTGTTGCCCAAACCGCCGCTCGATATAGTCGGCGACCATTTTCTCGAAGTCGGCGGCGATCGTAGGGCCGCGCAGCGTCGCCGCCTTCCTGCCATCGACGAACACCGGCGCCGTCGGCGTCTCGCCGGTGCCGGGCAGCGAAATGCCGATGTCGGCATGCTTGGATTCACCCGGACCGTTGACGATGCAGCCCATCACTGCGACCTTGAGGTTCTCGACGCCGGGATATTTTTCACGCCATACCGGCATGTTCTTGCGCAGATCCGCCTGAATATTCTGGGCGAGCTCCTGGAACACGGTAGAGGTCGTGCGGCCGCAGCCGGGGCAGGCGGCGACGATCGGCACGAACTGCCGGAACCCCATGGTCTGCAGGAGTTCTTGCGACACCTGCACCTCGCGGGTGCGGTCGCCGTTCGGCTCCGGTGTCAGCGAGATGCGGATCGTATCGCCAATGCCTTGCTGGAGCAGGATGCCCATCGCCGCGGACGAGGCGACGATGCCTTTCGAACCCATGCCGGCCTCGGTGAGGCCGAGATGCAGCGCGTGGTTGGAGCGGGTGGCAAGCTCGGTGTAGACGGCGATCAGATCCTGCACGCCGCTGACCTTGGCCGACAGGATGATCTTCTCGCGGCCAAGGCCGATCTCCTCGGCCATTTCGGCCGAAAGGATCGCCGACTGCACGATCGCCTCGCGCGTCACTTCCTGTGCGGTCAGCGGAAAGCCCTGGCGCTGATTGTCGTCCATCAGCCGGGTCAGAAGCTCCTGGTCGAGCGACCCCCAGTTGACGCCGATGCGCACCGGCTTGTCGTACCGGATCGCCATCTCGACGATCGCCGCGAACTGCCGATCCTTCTTGTCCTTGAAGCCAACATTGCCGGGATTTATGCGGTATTTGGCCAGCGCCTCGGCGCAAGCGGGATGGTCGGCGAGCAGCTTGTGGCCGATATAGTGGAAATCGCCGACCAGCGGCACGTTGATGCCGAGCCGTTCGAGCCGCTCGCGGATGGCGGGCACGGCGGCAGCACTCTCGTCGCGGTCGACCGTGATGCGCACGATCTCGGAGCCGGCGCGATGCAGCGCCGCAACCTGAGCGACTGTCTGGTCGACATCGGCGGTGTCGGTGTTGGTCATCGACTGAACGACGACAGGGGCACCCCCGCCGACCATCACGCCGCCGACATCGACACCGACCGACGTGCGGCGCGGGAAGGGAGAAGAAAAATATCCGGTCATGGCCGGCTGCCCTTTGTTAGCGCCGAATTCCGGAATCGGTTCCGGAAACAATCATGCGCAAAAATCAAAATACAGCGTCGTTCGCGGGTCCGAAAGGAGGCGCGGCGCTGTAGAAGGTCCGGGCATGAGGTGGAGGAGCAAAGATGGCTTGTCAATGGCGACAGGCAGGCAGACCTGCCAAATCGATGGCAGGAAGACGGCGCCAACCATTTGTCGTGTCCATCGCTGGAACAAAATAAAGGGAATTCCGGCGGCATGGCTGCCACCGGAAAGATGGTCGCGCGCCGAAAGGGGCGAGCTGTCCCTCCGCATGATCCCGAAAATCGGAATCGATTTTCGCTGGGGATCATGCGCCAAATGAGAAGTACTACAGCGTCCTTTGCGCGTCCAAAGGACGCGCGGCGCTGTAGAAGAGCGTCAGTGCTTGGTCGGTTTCGCCTTCAATTTCTCAATCTCGTCCTTGAGTGCCAGCTTGCGCCGCTTGAGATTCACGATTTCGAGGTCGTCGACCGATGGATGGTTCATCGCATTATCGATTTCGCGTTCGATGTCGCCGTGTTTCCGCTGCAGCTCATCAAGATGGGATGCAAGAGACATGATTGGTTCTCCCTTTCATGGTTTCCTCGATTGCAGCCGCCAAGGCGCGTCCACCGCAAGTTCGCTTCTGTGACGGCATAATGACAGTGTGCCACTATCGGGCACCGATGTCGAATGCTGCGTGGTAGCATTCCACGACAATACGAAATGTGTTATTGGCTGCGCGCCGGTGCAAGATACCTCCGGCCTCGCCCAATCAGGCCCATTTTTGGGCGCCGCAGACGTGCAGACGGTAGATAATGTCCGAACAGGAACAGGCTGATATCCGCCTCGAATATTCTCGGCTGAAGCAGGAGCACGCCGATTTCGACGCGGCCATCAACGCGATGATCGCCATGAACTGCGACCCTCTGCAGATCCAGCGCATGAAGAAGAAAAAACTTTTCCTGAAAGACCGGCTGATGGCGCTGGAAGACCGAATCATCCCCGACATCATCGCGTGAGCGAATCCCACTTACGGTCGCGACAAATTCCGCTCATCCCGTGATCGAAAGCCTTGCGGCGCGTTCGCGCAGCAGGGCGATGAGTTCGCCTGTCTTCTCCTCGGAAGTGTCGATTGGAACCACCAGGCACATCGTCGCCTCGACCTTGCCGGCAGCTGAAAAGACCGGCGCGGCAAGGCATTTTGTATAGGCGTCGACAAGACCTGAGGTTACACAGTAGCCGGCAGCCCCAGCCGTAGCGATATCAGCTATGAAGTCGTCCAGCAGCAATCTGCGGCCGTCTGGCAGGACGAGATCATCTTCGGACACCATGTCTTCGATCACCGCCCTTTCGAAACCGGCGAGAAGCAACCGCCCGGAAGCGGTCCAGGGAAGCGGGATCTGCAGACCTGTGGCCGAACTGATCCGGAACGGCCTGGTGCCTGGACTGGAATGGACAATCGTGTAGCGGCCGCTTTGCAGCATGCACAATTCGGAGGTCTCGCCTGTCTCGCGCGACAGGTTGTCGACTTCCTGACGCCCTCGCCTGAGCAGGTCGTTGCCGCGCACATAATCCATTCCGTAGAGATAAAGCTTCTTCCCGAAATAGACCCGATTACCGTCGCCGGCCATTTCCAGCAGGCCCGCATCCACGAGCGAGCGCACGAGCGTGTAGATCGTCGAGCGCGGCGCATTCACTCCCTTGGCGAGATCGCCAATCCCGATCGCACGCTGGTTCGCGTGAAGAAACTCCAGGATATGGAGCACCCGGTTGAGACCCTTCTCGCGGGAGCCCGAAATCTTATCTTCGTCCGGACCAGCGTCCGGCCGAACTGCGAAGGCATTGCCATCTTGCATTACTGATTCCTGATGTTAGTATCTGTCTTGTACAGGATACATGTGTCTTTTGTAAGAGACAATCCAGCAGATCACAGATGCATGTATCGGCAAAGGGGAACACCAACACGAAGGAGGTCGCCGTGAACGACACATCCAAAAGACGTGAATTTCTGAAACTGGGAATGGCTGGGCTTGCAACGGCCGGAGTGGTGGGCGCAGCGGCAACAGTCGATGTTCAGAAGGCAGCGGCGCAAGCGGCACCGGACAGTCTGCTGCGCACCGTTCTCGAGCGCGGCAAGGTGATCGTCGGCACCGGCAGCACCAACGCGCCCTGGCACTTCGAAAACGATGCCGGCGAACTGGTCGGCATGGACATCACCATGGGGCGCATTCTTGCCAAGGGGCTTTTCGACGATACGACCAAGGTCGAATTCGTCATGCAGGATCCGGCACAGCGCATTCCCAACGTGACCACCAACAAGGTCGACATCTCGATCCAGTTCATGACCATGACCGCCCAGCGCTCGCAGCTGATCCACTTCTCCCGGCCCTATTACGTCGAAGGCATCGCCTTGCTGACCCTTCCGAATGCCGAAAACAAGACCGTCGACAAGCTGCTTGCCGGCGGTTCGGCAACGCGGATTTCCATCCTGCAGAATGTCGATGCCGAAGCAAATGTGCACATTGTCCTGCCGGAAGCGCAGGTGATGCAGATAGACACGCAGGCCAACGTGCTGCAGGCACTGGAATCGAAGCGTGTCGACGCCGCCGCCGTCGATCTGTCGACGGTCCGCTGGCTCGCGTCGCGTAATCCGGACAAATACTTCGATGCCGGCAAGAGCTGGTTCTCGATGCTTTATGGCGCCGCACTTCGGCAAGGCGACCTCGACTGGCTGACCTTCGTCAACACGACCTTCACCACCGCCATGTTCGGCCATGAGACGGCGCTCTACGACGCTGCATTCAAAGACTATTTCGGACAGGAGCCGCCGGCGCGCCATCCAGGCTTCCCGGTCATCTGATGCACGCCGGCGGAAGGGCCGCGCCCTTCCGCCTCCTTCTCGTCGACAGCCCTCGGATATGACAGGGACACATGGGCTATACCCTAAACTTCAACCTGATCTGGCGGCATTTCGACAAGCTGTGGGGCGGGCTGCTGCTCAGCCTCGAGCTGGCCGTGATCTCCATCGCGATCGGCATCATCATCGGGCTGCTTCTGGCGGTCTGGTACGTGTCGGCCGGGCGCGTCGTGCGGTCCATAATCGCCGCCTATGTCGAGTTCATCCGCAACGTGCCGCTGATCCTGCTCGTCTATCTCGTCTTCTACGGCCTGCCCACGGTGGTCGACATCGCCTACAGCGCGCAGACCTCGTTCGTTGCGACACTGTCGCTCTATAGCGGCGCTTATCTGGTCGAGGTGTTCCGCTCGGGTCTCGAAGCGGTTCCGCGCGGACAGATCGACGCCGGTAAGGCGATCGGCCTGACGCCATGGCAAAGGCTGCTCCATGTGCGCCTGCCGACGATGCTGCGGATAACGCTGCCAGCGCTTTCCAACACGTTCCTATCGCTGTTCAAGGACACGTCCGTTGCCTCGGTCATTTCGGTGCCCGAGCTCACCTACGGCGCCCAGTGGATCAACTTCAACACCTTCCGCATCGTCGAGGTCTATCTTGTGGTGACGGCGATGTACCTCTTCACGGGCTACGCGCTTCTTCACGCGCTTCGGCTTGTCGAGCGCCGGTTCAGGGCGGCGCACTAGATGCTTGGCCAGATCGCCTATGCCTTGCCCTTCCTGGCCCAAGGTTTTGCCGTGACGCTATGGGTGTCGCTGCTGGTCGTGGTGTTGTCACTCGTCGCCGGTGTGGTGATGGGCGTCGGGCTTGTCTATGGCCCGGCTCCGCTGCGCTGGGCGGTGCGCATTTTCAGCGATACCATACGCGGCATTCCGATCCTGGTGCTCATCTTCTTCGTCTATTACGGCCTGCCTGCCGTCGGCATCCATCTGGAATCCTTCTGGGCAGCCGTGCTGGCGCTCACGCTGTTCAAGACGGCGCAGGTCATCGAATATCTGCGCGGTGCGGTCGGTTCCATACCGAAGGGGCAGTCCGAAGCGGCGATGGCGATCGGGCTGACCTTTCGCCAGCGCCTGGCTTACGTCATCTTCCCGCAAGCGTTCAGGCGCTTCTTGCCGCCTTGGATCAATGGCGTCACCGATGCGGTGAAGGGCAGCGCGCTGGTCTCGCTGCTCGGCATCACCGACCTGATGCACGCCATAAACCAGGTCATCGGCCGCACCTACGAAGCGATGCCGCTCTACATCCTCGGCGCGGTCATCTATTTCGCCGTCAATTACGCCCTCTCCCTGGCCAGCCGACGGTTGGAGGGGCGTTTCTCATTCATCCGGGAATAACAAGATGTCCGTCACCCCGCCCGCCAATCCGGCGCTTCTCGATGTCTCCGAGGTTTCCAAATCCTTTGGATCCGTCGCGGTCCTGCGCTCCGTCAGCCTGCAGGTGACACGCGGCGAAGTGGTGACTGTCATCGGACCTTCCGGCAGCGGCAAGACCACGCTGCTGCGCTGCGTCAACTTCCTGGAGAGCTACGACAGCGGCTCCATCCGCATCGACGGCAAGGAGGTCGGCTTCCGCGAGACGGGAACACGCCAGCGCCGCAGCGAGCGCGACTTGGCGAAGATGCGGGCCGAGACCGGAATGGTGTTCCAGAGTTTCAACCTGTTCCCGCATCTGACGGCGGCCGGCAACATCATGCTTGGCCTGCGCAAAGTGCGCGGCAAGAGCAATACCGAGGCCCGCGCCATTGCCGAGCACTGGCTCGGCCGGGTCGGCCTCGCCCACAAGGCCGACAGCCTGCCCGCCGAACTTTCCGGCGGCCAGCAGCAGCGCGTCGGCATCGCCCGCGCCGTGGCGATGGAGCCGAAAATTCTGCTTCTCGACGAGATAACCTCCGCGCTCGATCCGGAACTCGTCGGCGAGGTGCTCGAAGTCGTGCGCAGCCTGGCCGAAGACGGCATGACTATGCTGATGGTCACGCACGAGATGGCCTTTGCGCGCGATGCATCGAGCCGCATCGTTTTCATGGCGGATGGCGGCGTCAGTGCCGTCGGACCACCCGCCGAGATCTTGGCGGCGGAGTTCGACAATGAACGCCTTCGCAGCTTCCTGGCGCGGTTTCGTGCCTCGCATTTCTGACACCGGACGGCGAAAGCTGTCGCAAGGAGCCTTTTCATGACGCCTTACATCCGGCTCGCCGAATTGGGCCTGACGCTGCCCGAGCCGCCGACGCCGATCGCCAATTTCGTTACCCATGCCGAGAGCGGACGGCTGATCTTCCTCTCCGGCCAAGGGCCGCTGCGCGGCGACGGTACGCTTTGCACCGGCAAGGTGGGCGAGGACGTCACGGTGGAAGAGGCCTATAAGCATGCCCGTCTCACCGGCCTGAATCTGCTCGCCGTTATGCATGCCGCGGCAGGCGACCTCGGCCGCATCGTGCGCGTCGTCAAGCTGCTTGGCTTCGTCAACGCGATCCCGACCTTCAGCGACCATCCGAAGGTGGTCAACGGCTGCTCCGACCTTTTCGCCGCTGTCTTTGATAGTATCGGCGGACACGCCCGTTCGGCGATCGGTGCCGGCTCTTTGCCGGGCAACATCACAGTCGAAATCGAGGCGGTCGTCGAGATTGCCGCCTGAGTCTACCAATGGGATCTCTAGAGATGAAAACCTATTCCGCAAACGGCTCCAACACGACAATCCGCCAACGGCTCGGCCTTCGCCCGATCATCAACGTTTCCGGCACGATGACGGCGCTCGGCGCCTCGATCATCGTCCCGGAAGCGATCGCTGCGATGTCGGAGATCGCTTCGCAGTGGGTGGAGATGGACGATCTGCAACGCGCCGCAAGCACGATCGTCGCACGCCTCACAGGAGGCGAGGCCGGCTTCGTCACGGCTTGCTGCGCCAGCGGCATCACCATGGCGATTGCCGGCACGATGACCGGCACCAATCTTCTGGCGATCGAGCGGCTGCCGGACGACACCGAGGGCCTCAAGTCGGAGGTCATCGTCCAACTCGGCCACATCGTCAATTATGGCGCGCCGATGACCAGTCGATCCGGCTTGCCGGGGCCAGGACCGTACCGGCCGGCACGGTCAGCGTGACGCAGGACTATCACGTACGCGAGGCGATCCGCGAACGCACTGCGGCAGGCCTCTATGTCGTTGCCCATCACACCGTGCAATACGGCATGCTTTCGCTCGAGGAGTTCTGCGAGATCTGCCACGCCAAGGGCCTCCCGGTGATCGTCGACGCCGCCTCCGAATACGATTTGCGCGGTTTTCTCGCACGCGGCGCCGACATCGTCGTCTATAGCGGGCACAAATTCCTCAGCGGACCGACAAGCGGCATCGTCACCGGGCGCAAGGATATGGTGCGGGCCGCCTATCTCCAGAATCGTGGCGTTGCTCGGGCGATGAAGGTCGGCAAGGAAAGCATCGCCGGCACCATGGCGGCACTGGAGGCCTGGGAGCGGCGCGACCATGCCGGCATCCGCAAGCGGGAAGAAGCGGCGCTCAATCTGTGGAAGGACGCATTGCAAGGGCTGCCCGGTATCGGCGTCGAGATCATCCCTGATCCGACCGCCAATCCGCTCGACCGCCTGCAGGTTTTCGTCCGTCCGGAAAGCCGCTTCAGCGCCGCCGGCCTCGCCTCGGCGCTGGCGGCCGGCTCGCCCCCGATCATCGTCCGCAACCACGAGGTCGAGCGCGATCACTTCTTCCTCGATCCGTGCAACCTTCATCCCGGCGAGGCGGAAATCGTCGCCGAGCGCCTGCAGGCTGTGTTGAGCGCGGCCGAGCGTCCGGCGGATGCGATGAAGTCCGCCCGCAAGGATAGCGCCGGCGCCCTGCGCTGGCCGGATTAGGTAACGACAGCGCCATCCGGCCGAATGCTGCACAGAGGCATGGTATCCTTGCCGTCGATCCCGAATTCCGCTAATGCGCGCCTTTGCCGCCGGGAGCAGAAGCTTGGACGATCACCGCGCCGACGTCGCCATTATCATGGGCAGCCAGTCCGACTGGGCGACGATGCGCCACGCCGCCGAAACGCTGGAGGCGCTGGGCATCCCGCACAAGCGGCTGATCGTCTCGGCTCATCGCACCCCCGACCGGCTCTATGACTTCGCCAAGGGCGCCAAAGCGGCCGGTTTTCGGGTGATCATCGCCGGCGCCGGCGGTGCGGCGCACCTGCCCGGCATGACGGCGGCGATGACGCCACTTCCCGTTTTTGGCGTGCCGGTGGAATCGAAGGCGCTTTCCGGACAGGACTCGCTGCTCTCCATCGTGCAGATGCCGGCCGGCATTCCGGTCGGCACGCTGGCCATCGGCAAGGCGGGCGCCATCAATGCCGCCCTCCTGGCTGCGGCCGTGCTGGCGCTGACCGACGAAAAGCTCGCCGCCCGGCTTCATGCCTGGCGCGCCGCCCAGACCGCCAAGGTCGCCGCCGAGCCGACGGACACGCCATGAGCCTGCCCGCGGAATCGACCATCGGCATCATCGGCGGCGGCCAGCTCGGCCGCATGCTGGCCATGGCCGCCGCCCGCCTCGGCTACCGCACGGTCGTGCTGGAACCGCAGCCGGACTGCCCGGCGGCACAGGTCGCCAACCGGCAGATCACCGCTGCCTACGATGATACGGCCGCGCTCGCCGAACTGGCTGCAGTCAGCGCCGTCGTCACCTACGAGTTCGAGAACGTTCCGGTCGTGGCCGCCAGCGCGCTTGCCGTCACGGTTCCGGTCCATCCGCCGGCGCGCGCACTGGAAGTGGCGCAGGACCGGGTGGCGGAGAAGAAATTCCTCAACGGCATCGGCATTCCCACCGCGGATTTCTGTCCCGTCGACAATGACGGCGAATTGACCGCGGCGCTGAAAAAGTTCGACGGCAGCGGCATATTGAAGACGCGGCGCATGGGCTATGACGGCAAGGGCCAGCGCGTCTTCCGCAACATGGAAACCGGCGGCTTTGCCGGCACCTGCGAGGCGATGGGCAACGTGCCGCTGATCCTCGAATCCTTCGTCGACTTCGAACGCGAGATTTCGGTCATCGCGGCGCGCGGCATGGACGGTTCGCTCGCCGCCTACGATCCGGCAGAAAACGTCCACCGCGACGGCATCCTGCACAGCTCGACCCTGCCGGCCAGGATAGGGTCCGAAACGGCCGCTGCGGCGCAGGCGGCGGCGGCAGAAATACTTGCCGCACTCGACTATGTCGGCGTCATCGGCATCGAGTTCTTTGTCCTTGCCGACGGCGCGCTGCTGGCCAATGAGATCGCCCCGCGTGTTCACAATTCCGGTCACTGGACGGAAGCCGCCTGTATCGTCTCGCAGTTCGAGCAGCACATTCGCGCCGTCGCCGGCCTGCCCTTGGGAAATCCCGGCCGCCATTTCGACTGCGTCATGGAAAACCTGATCGGCGACGACGTCCTGCGTGTCCCGGCCTTGCTCGCCGAGCCCGATCTGATGCTGCATCTCTATGGCAAGGCCGAAGCGCGCCCCGGCCGCAAGATGGGTCATTTTACGCGAATGAGCCGGCACCGTTGAGGCGATCGGATTGGGCCGCCCTAATGTCGCCGATGAGCAGGAAATCAAATCCGCCACACTAGCATCGTCCATGAAGCATGCTTGCGGTTGACACGGGCAAGGCTCCTCGTTTATGAGCCACGCACAAGTTGAGAGGCGCGCTTTCCGAGCGCGCCTTAATAATTCGGCCCAAGACCGGGCCCAGACCGACGGGCAAGACCATGAAGATCAAGAATTCCCTCAAGGCGCTCAAGGCGCGTCATCGCGACAACCAGCTGGTTCGCCGCAAGGGCCGCGTTTACATCATCAACAAGACCGCTCCGCGCTACAAGGCGCGTCAGGGTTGAGTCTTTTCGCGTGGGGGCGCCTGCCTCCGCGCTTGCATGATGTTACCGCATCGACCCAAAAATCGGAATCGATTTTCGGAAATTACGATGCGAGGAACTCAAAATGTTAGAGCGTCCGTTAAGCGTCCAAAAGGACGCGTAACGCTCTAGTACCGGCCTGCCGGCCCTCTCACGTTAAATTCAGTTTGACGATCTGCTGTCCGGGGTTAGATTCTCGGCCATGCGGATTCTTTTTGCCCTCTTCGCGGCGCTTTTTCTGTTCGGTTCCGCCCCGCTTCCGGCTCAAGCGGACGATGCGGTCGCCCCTCCGGTTGGCACGACCAGGGAGGCAAGGCTCGACCAGCTGTTCGTCGACCTGAAGCGCCAGCGCAATGAAAAGGCCGCCGAGCGCATCGCCGCTCGCATCTCGCACGAGTGGTCGCAATCCGGCAGTGCTTCGATCGATCTGATGATGCAATGGTCGCAAAAGGCGATCGAAGAAAAGAAGTTCGACGTGGCACTCGATTTTCTCGACCAGGTGGTGACCTTGCAACCGGCCTATGCGGAAGGCTGGAACCGGCGCGCCACCGTACATTTCATGATGAATAACTTTGGAAAATCGATGTCGGACATCGACCGCACGTTGCAGCTCGAGCCGCGCCATTTTGGCGCACTGTCCGGCCTGGCGCAGATCATGGCCGTAACCGGCCACAAGCAGTCGGCGCTGGAGGCTTGGCAGCGCGTGCTCGGCATCTATCCGATGATGCGCAGCGCCCAGGATCAGGTCGGCACGCTTTCGGAAGAACTTGCCGGCGAAGGGATTTGATGCCGGCGGCGTCGAGACCGAAAGTCTGGTGAGACTGTCGCGTCGGCCCCAATTCAAGGGCGCATGCGACGTTTCCAGCTACCGACGTCTCTTCTGCAGTTGGCATTCAGTGCCGATATGAACCAGCTTCCGCGACGAGTTTCTCCACAAGGGCAGCTGCCGGCATCTCCCGCAACCTCGCAAAGCCCTGCCCGGCCCAAATGGGCAAGAAATCAGCCCGCCTGCTTTCATCCGCTGCCATTGAAAGCGGCAAGACCAGGCTCGCTTGCAACGAAAACGCCAGTGCGGCATGTTCCTCGCCAGCCATCTCCATCACAAACCGGTTGGGCACCACGCGCGCCGGGCGGCCAGTGAAGCAGCGGGTCACCGACGTGCTCTCGTCAGTGGCCGAGCGCAACGCCGCACGATAGACTGGCTGCACATTGGCCTCGGGGCACGCCAGGAAAGCCGTGCCGATCTGCACACCAGAAGCACCGAGTGCAAAGCTGGCAGCAATGCCGCGACCGTCGAAAATACCGCCGGCTGCAATTACAGGCACGCGCACGGCATCAACGATCTGCGGCACCAGCGCCATCGAGCCGACTGTGCCGATAGCAGGGTCACTGGTGAATGTGCCGCGATGACCGCCCGCCTCGTATCCCTGAGCGATGATAGCATCCACCCCCGCAGCCTCAAGCTGCCGTGCTTCTGAGACGGTGGTAGCCGAGCACAAGAGAGTACAGCCGGCCTCTTTCAGCTGCTGCACGATTTTTGGTGTCGGGCAGGCCAAAGTGGAAGCTGACCACCTTTGGGCGTAGTTCGAGCACAATGTCGAGGCGCGCTTGATCGAAGGTGGGAAAGGGCTCGCCCGGCTGGGGCACGGGCCCGAGGCCGACCTCGTCGTAATAGCCGTGAAGGCGATCGCGCATGTGTTGAGCCGCTTCATCATCATGAGATGGCAACGGGTGCGCAAAGAAGTTGGCATTAATCGGACGATTGGTAGCGCGCTGTGTCGCCGTGAGTTGCTCCCGAATGGCGGCCCCTGGCAGAATGCCACATCCGAGCGAGCCAAGCGCCCCGGCATTGCTGACTGCCGCCGCGAGGTCCGGCGTGGCGATGCCGCTCATCGGCGCTTGGATAATCGGGTGCTCAATGCCGAGGAGCTTCAGAAGATCGGTGCGAGTCCACATTGGATCACCTCCTCTTTCCCTCGGAGACACTACCTCAACTGACTTCAAGCTCAAGTACGATGGGAACCTACGACCTGCCTCAAGCCGGGCGCAGTCTGACGCAAACCGTTTGAGATGATCCCCGAGTGCATCAGGCCTGGAAACTGATGATGCTAACCGCAAGCCGCCCACCATCCGGTCAGTGAAATCAGCAATCTCGTCGCTTCACCTGTCTCGGTAGTGCTTGTCGGTGAGCGCGACGTGTGGTTTCCTGTCCAGTATTGGAGTGGCAATCATGATTGCAGCTTACATCGACGAATTCATAATGTTTTGCGCCGGTCTATGGATGTCGGGCGTCGGCTACGGGTTCCTCCAGATGCCAAACCAACCCCAAGCTGGACAACAGGCTTGGTTGGCACGCCTTCCCAGCCATTTCAAATGGATGGGGCCGCTCTTGCTGATAATCTCGATCGTACTCGCCGTCGCCTCACCGACTTGATTCGGTTGGAGCCGGTAAGTCGCTGCGCTTCTAGCCCCATCGAGGCGAGCTTCAGTTTGGTGAATTCGCCGGTGAGCGGCCTAAAACCCGTCGCGTTCGAAGGGATTCACGCGACGCGCTTTAAGTCGTTGTTGTCATGCCAAGATCGCTGCGCGTCTCGGTCGACTTGCATCAGCGGCGGGCCTGCACGTCCGACCCGACATAGGCGATGCGCAGCATGTTGGTGGAGCCCGGCGTCCTCAGCGGCACGCCGGCCGTGATGATGACCCGGTCGCCCGGCTTGCCGAACCCTTCGTCCAAAGCGATGCGGCAGGCGCGGTCGACCATATCGTCGAGGTCGATGGCGTCGGGCGAGACGACGCAATGCGTGCCCCACAGAAGCGACAGCCGCCGCGCGGTGTTGACGATCGGCGACAGCGCGACGATCGGCACCTGCGGCCGCTCGCGCGCGGCGCGCAGGCCGGTCGTGCCCGACGCCGTATAGCTGATGATCGCCGACAGTTTCAGCGTCTCGGCAATTTCGCGGGCGGCGAGCGAGATGGCGTCGGCACCGGTCGCTTCGGGCTCCGAGCGCTGCGCATTGATGATGCCGGCATAGGTCGGGTCGGTTTCAACCTTGCTGGCGATGCGGTTCATCATCGCCACCGCCTCGACCGGGTAGGCGCCGGCCGCGGACTCCGCCGAGAGCATGATGGCGTCGGCGCCTTCGAACACGGCGATCGAGACGTCCGACACCTCTGCGCGGGTCGGCACCGGCGCGGTGATCATCGATTCCAGCATCTGCGTGGCGATCACCACCGGCTTGCCGGCGCGGCGCGCGGCGCGAGTGATCTGCTTCTGGATGCCGGGCACGGCTTCGAGCGGCATTTCGACGCCGAGATCGCCGCGGGCGACCATCAAGGCGTCCGAAAGTTCGATGATCTCGGCGAGCCGGGCGACGGCCTGCGGCTTTTCGATCTTGGCCATGATCAGCGCCCGGCCGCGCGCGATCTTGCGCGCTTCCGCCAGATCCTCCGGCCGCTGGACGAATGACAGCGCCACCCAGTCGACGCCGGTGGCCAGCACCGCATCGAGATCTCTGCGGTCCTTTTCGGTCAGCGCGCCGACCGGCAGATCGGTGTCGGGCAGGCTGACGCCCTTCTTGTCGGAGATGCTGGTGCCGGCGACGACGGTACAGACGATCGCCTTGCCATCGCTCTTCACCGCCTTCAGCTCGAGCTTGCCGTCGTCGATCAAAAGACGGTGACCTGCCTCGACCGATCTCAGGATTTCGGGATGGGGCAGATAGACCCTGGCCGAATTGCCGGGCTCGGGATTGTCATCGAGCGTGAAAGTCTGGCCGAGTGTCAGCAGCTCCTTGCCGTTGGTGAATTTGCCGACCCGAAGCTTTGGCCCCTGCAGGTCGGCGAGAATGCCGATCGGCCGGCCGACCGCTTTCTCGACGGTGCGGATGCGACCGACAAGGGTGCGCATCAACTCATGATCGGTGTGGCTCATATTGATGCGAAACACGTCGGCGCCGGCTTCGAAGAGCTTCTTCAGCATGTCTTCGGAGGAGGAGGCCGGACCGATGGTGGCGAGTATCTTGACCTTGCGGCTGCGTCTCATTGACTATTTGTTCCCGGGGCGGCTGGAACGCCCCCCGTTGCGGGGTCATCGGTCAGCTGGACCATCCAGCTTGCCTGCTCGCCCGTGTCATATTCCTGGAATCCGGCGCGCTGAAAGCCCCGGGCGACGCAATCGGCAACGCCGGCGATCTTGAACTCTTTTTCGGCCACGCACATGTTGATCGGGCCATCCCAGCGCCCACCGCGCTCGGCGTCTTCTGCATAGAGATAGTAAAACCTTGATGACAGCGGCCCTTCGATCAACGTCTTGCAGCTCGATCCTTCGATGTGCCACCAGCCTTCGGTGATCCAGCCGGCCTTGGCGCGATAGCCGATGCCAACGCCGACCAGATTCTGCGTGGCGTTGCAGACACGGAAATCGGCGCGCGCCGGCGAGGCGAGGCCCACAGCAAAGGTCAGGAGCGGCATGGCGAAGGCATAGCGCACGCGCGGCCTGCCGGCGGAACCCATCCTGAAACCTCTCAAGAACCACATTTGCATCTCTCAACGCCCCTTTTCGGAAAAGTCCGGGCGCATGTCAACGCGCCCTTTTGCTCAATTCCAATCGATTTAGAAAGGCTTCGGCGCACGGTCCGTCGCCTTCTGCCAGATTTCCGCAGAAACCGTGGCCAAACGACGGCATTGCGCAAGCGTCCCCTTCGTGGGAATGACGATAACACCCTCCCCGGAAGCCAGCGAACAGACCAATTCCCGCCGATGACCCGTTCCACAGTTTTCGCGCCTTTCGACATCGTCGAAGGCGACCGCAGGCGAGGCATCGTGCTCCTGGCCGATCACGCCCGTCGCGACCTGCCGGAAGAGTATGGCAGCCTCGGCTTGCCGGCGACGGAATTCGACCGCCATATCGCCTACGACATCGGTGTCGAGACGGCGACGCGCGAATTGGCGACTTTGCTCGGCGTGCCGGCGGTACTCGCCAACTTTTCGCGTCTTCTGATCGATCCCAATCGCGGCGAGGACGATCCGACGCTGATCCGCCAACTCTATGACGGCACCGTCATTTCGGGAAACTATCCCATGGCCTGGGAAGAGCGCGAAAGGCGGCTCGACCGCTTCTACCGGCCCTATCATGACGCCGTCGGCGCCATGATCGCCTCGGTGGCGCAGGCTTCCGCAAGTGCCCCCTTCATCCTTTCGGTCCATTCCTTCACCCCGTTCATGCAGGGATTCGTACGCCCCTGGCATGTTGGTATCTTGTGGGATCGCGACGACCGCGTGGCGCGACCGCTGATCGACATGCTTGCCGAGGACAAAAGACTTATCGTCGGCGACAACGAGCCTTACGACGGCGCGCTGCGCGGCGACACCATGTTCAGGCATGCCATCGTCAACGGCTTTGCCCATGCGCTGATCGAAATCCGCCAGGATTTGATCGCCGATCTGAAGGATGCGGTCGCCTGGGCCGAACGGCTGGCGCCGATCGTTGACGCGATCAACCGCCGTCCCGATATACATCAGGTCAAACGATTCGGCTCGCGCACCGGGCTGGTGTAAGGAGGTTTCGATGACCGAACTCAGCCACGAGCAGAAACGCGATTTCGAAGCCGCCGCCTTCCGCCGACTGGTCGCGCATCTGCGCGAACGCACGGACGTGCAGAATATCGACCTGATGAATCTCGCCGGCTTCTGCCGCAACTGCCTCTCAAACTGGTATCGCGACGCCGCGGAGGCCGAGGGCGTCGATCTCAGCAAAGACCAGTCGCGCGAGATCATCTACGGCATGCCCTACGCCGAATGGCAGGCGCTCAACCAGACCGAGGCCTCCGATGCCAAGAAGGCGGAGTTCGAGGCAAGACGCCCCAGGGATCACTAACCCGATCGGCTCTCACCAACGCTGGTTCAAGTGAGTCGCTTGGCCCAAGCACTTTTCAAGAACGAGCGCTTGACTGAGGATTGAATCGATCTAATTTGCCGCGCGAAGCTATTTTCGCGTCGGATTCTACACGATGGACACGCTAAACGTCATGCAGACCGCCATTCGTGGACGATGGGCCGTGGCGGCCATCTTCCTCGCCAATGGCTTTCTGACCGGCGCCTGGGCGCCGCAGATTCCGGTGGTCCTGACCCGGCTGGATATCAGCAAGTTTACGCTTGGCCTGCTGATCCTGCTGTTCGGCGCCGGCGCGGTCACAGCCATGACTTGGTGCGGCCACCTGATCTCCAGGCATGGGTCGCGCACCGTGCTGCGCTGGTTCGGTCTCATCGGCAGCTTCGGCCTGCTGGTTGTGGCGCTGGCCCCCAACGTGCCGCTGGCGGCCATCGCCATGTTCATCTTCGGCGGTTCGATCGGCGGCATGGATGTCGCCATGAACGCCAATGCGGTCACGG
Organism: Mesorhizobium sp. M1312; assembly: GCF_040318115.1. Taxonomy (NCBI): domain Bacteria; kingdom Pseudomonadati; phylum Pseudomonadota; class Alphaproteobacteria; order Hyphomicrobiales; family Phyllobacteriaceae; genus Mesorhizobium; species Mesorhizobium sp. M1312. Next base: position 81,547 of record NZ_JAMYLQ010000011.1, read on the forward strand.
TGGAACGACGCTTGTCCCGCGCCATCATGTCGTCCTCGCACGGCTTCTGGAGCCTTGGCGGTTTCGCCGGTGGCGCTCTCGGTGGCTTCGCCATCCAGAACTACGGTCATCTCGCCCACGCGACGGTCGTGACGGCTCTCGCTTTCGCCGTGATTGCAGTGGCAGTCCGCTACTTAGTCGCCGAGGATAAGCCTCAGGTGACTGAGCATCACAAATTCGCACTGCCTGGAAATCCGCTGGTCTATCTGGTCGGACTGATGGCGCTGCTGACGATGATCTCCGAGGGTGCGGTGCTCGACTGGGCGGCGCTTTACCTGCAACAGGAACTCGGTGCCGATCTTGCCATCGCTGGCCTTGCCTACGCCGCCTTTTCTGGGGTCATGGCCGTCATGCGCTTCCTCGGCGACGGGGTCCGCAACCGTTTCGGTGCGGTGACGACACTGCGCGTCTCGGCCCTTGTCGCCGCTGCCGGTATGCTGGTGGCCGGGCTGGCACCCTCACCCTGGCTCGCCATCTCAGCTTTTGCCTTTTGCGGTTTCGGCATCGCCAATATGGTGCCGATCCTGTTTTCGGCCGGCGGCAATCAGGAAGGCATGTCGTCCGGCACCGGCATGAGCGTCGTCACCACAATGGGCTATTCCGGCATTCTGGTGGCGCCGTCGGCAATCGGCTTCATCGCCGAGCACTCAAGCTTCGGTCCGATCTTCGTTGCTTTGTCGGGACTGCTGGTCGTCGTATTTTTGATGGCCGGGCTCGCTCACCGCGCAGAATTTTCTCCCGAGCCCGCACCGGCAGAATAGCGCTTCAGCTCCTCATAGAGGAAATCTGCGACACGGCGAATGCGCACGCTGGTGCGCACGTCGCGGTGCATGGCCAGCCATACCGGCAGCGTCGGCAGCGCCAGCCCCGGCAGCACTGTTTCCATCAGCGGATCGCGGTCGGCCAGCGGCTCCTGGCCAAAGCCGATGCCGTTCCCCGCCCGCACCGCCTCCCACAGCACGATTTGGTTGTCGGTCCTGAAGCGGAACGCATTGCGGGTGAGCGGGACACCAAACTGGGCAAGCCCGCGAATGATCTCATCGCTGCGGTCGAAGCCGATCAGATCGTGGCCGGCAAGATCGCCGGGTTCGCGCGGACGGCCACGCCGGTCGAGATAGGATTTTGCCGCGCAGGCGCGGAGCGGAATGTCCGTCACCTTGCGCGCCACCAGTTCGTTCTGCGCCGGCTTGACCATGCGGATGGCGATATCGGCGTCGCGGCGCAAAAGGTTCTCGACCTGATTCGACGCGACGATTTCGACCTCGATGCCGGGTTCCTCGGCACCCAGCCGAGCCGTCATCTCGGGCAAGACATAGGCCGCCACCACCTCGCTGGCGGCAATGCGCACGGTGCCCTCTATCGCCTCGACCGATCCCAGCGCCAATAGCGAAAAGGCGCTCGCCTGCTCACTCACCGCCCGGCCGCGTTCATAGAGCGTGCTGCCGGCTTCCGTCAGCGCGTAGCCGCGCCGCCCGCGCCGGAACAGGGTGACGCCGAGCGCATGCTCCAGCTCGGCGATATGGCGGCCCAGCGTCGGCTGGCTTGCGGCCAGCTTGCGCGCGGCAGCGGACAGGCTGCCGGTTTCCGCCACGGTGACGAAACTCTTGATCAGGTTCCAGTCGACTTCCATTCAAAACTGAATATCAGATCGCCAAACTCAGTCAATTTCTATTCGTTTGCGAGCGGATCATATTGTGACCGCAACACCAACACGGAGACGAAAAATGACCAAGATCGCAATTCTGGGTGCCAATGGCCGGCTCGGCCGCGTGGTGGCCAAGGCCTTCATCAACGCCGGCTACGATGTCCGGGCCATCACCCGCAAGATACCGGCAGAACTCACAGGCGCCACCGCCGTCGCCGGCGACGGCCTCGATCGCGAAGCGCTTATCCGCGCCACCGAAGGCGTCGACATCATCTTCGCCGGCCTCAACCCGATCTACACCGACTGGGGCAAGTGCCTGCCGATGGCCGAGAACGTCATGGCCGCCTGCCGGGCGAACGATGCATTGCACCTCGCTCCAGGCAACGTTTACAATTACGGCTCGCCGATGCCGGCGGTCATCACCGAAGACACGCCGTTCCACCCGACGACCGTGAAGGGCCGCATCCGCGTCGCCATGGAAGACCTCTTTCGCCGTGAGGCCGAAGCGGGTCGAGTACGCACCATTCTACTGCGGGCCGGCGATTTCTTCGGCGGCACCGGCACCGGCTCGTGGTTCGATCTGGTTGTGGCCGCCAAGATGGAGAAGGGCGTCTATACCGCCCCCGGGCCGGCCGATCTCGTGCATGAATGGGCCTATCTGCCTGATATGGCCAAGGCTTTCGTCGGACTGACTGAGAATCGCGACAAGCTCGGCGCCTACGAAGCGCTGAACTTTCCCGGCCACGCCGTCACCGATCTGGAGATCAAGGCCGCCGCGGAACAGGCGCTCGGGCGCACGCTGAAACTCACGTCGATGCCGTGGTGGGTGCTCCGCGCCGGCAGCCCGTTCGTGGCGATGTGGGGCGAGCTCGTCTCCATGTCCTATCTCCGCTTCGAGCCACACCAGCTGGTCTCGGCAAGGCTGGAAGGTATCATCGGCACGATCCCGCATACGCCGCTGGATAGGGCGGTGGCAGAAGCCCTCGATGATATCGGTGTGGCCACGATTGATGGCGTTTCGAAAGCTGCCTAAAAATGTACGATCCGAACCGAAGGCTCGGAAAGGACAGCCAAAATTCAAATGCTACAGCGCTGCGCCCGCAAAAGGCGCGCAGCGCTGCACTTTGTCGAGCGCACCAAACTCCGGGTCAAATCCTGCCCATCAGCAGCAACACCAAGAGGACGATCAGGATGACGCCGACAATGCCGGAGGGACCATAACCCCAGGAACGCGAATGAGGCCATGCCGGCACCGCGCCGATCAGAATGAGGATCAGAATGATGACGAGAATGGTGCTGAGCGTCATGAAAAACTCCGCGCTTTGAGGTGTCGCATGACAGACAATGCAAAAGGCCGCTGGGTTGTTCCCGGCGGCCTTTTCTTTGCGCGTTCAGAATACGCGCGGCGCTCCAAGCAAATTTGGCCTATTCGGCTGCCTTCGGGAAGGCGATCGCCGGCTCGTCAAGCGAGCCCGGTCTTGCGGAGGTCTCTACAGTCGCACCGACTGTCTTGCCGCGTCGGAACACCCGACGGAAGAATGCATAGAAGCGGCTGTTCTTACTACGCGTGAACACCATCAGCATCGACGGTGTTACCACCAGCGTCAGCAAGGTGGCGAAGGACAGGCCGAAGACGATCGCCGAGGACAGTGAAATCCACCATTGCGTCGACGGCGCGTTGATCGTCGTCTCGTGATGGAAGATTTCGAGACCGAGGCCGAAAGCGATCGGCAGCACGCCGAGGATCGCCGACACCGCGGTCAGCACGACCGGGCGGGCACGTTCACGGCAGGTCTGCAGCACCGCGTCCATCTTGTCCCAGCCTTCTTCACGCAGCCGGTCATAAGTGTCGATCAGCACGATGTTGTTGTTCACCACCACACCGGCCAGCGCAATGACGCCGATGCCCGACATGACGATGCCGAACGCCTCTCCAGTCAACAGCAATCCCAAGAACACACCGACCGTAGCCATGACCACGCAGGACAGCACCAGCCAGACGCTGGTGAACTTGTTGAACTGCATCAGAAGCACCAGGAAGATCAGGAAGATCGCGGCACCGAAGGCCTTGCTGAGGAAGGCACTGGCCTCGGCGCTGTCCTCGTTCGAGCCGGCAAGCTTCCAGCGTATGCCGCTGCCGAGATCCATATCGGCGACAGCCTGGGTGACCTGCTGCTGGACAGAAGCGACTTGCTCGCCGGCGGCGACATTGGCCTGGACGACCACCGTGCGCGCGCCGTCGATGCGGTTGAGGATGCCGACCGTCGGCTCGGGCTTGCGCACGACGAAGTTCGAGATCGGCACCGACCCTTGCGAAGTCTGCACCCTGAGGTCGTCGAGTGTCGACAGCGTGCGCCGGTCCTCGGGCAGTCGCAGCCTGATGTCGACGGCGTCGTCAGCACCGGCTGGCCGGTATTCACTAAGCTTCAGCCCGTTCGTCACCAGTTGCACTACCGTTCCGACAGAGGTCGGGCTGATGCCGTATTGCGCCGCCTTGGCGCGATCAACGTCGAGCGCCCAGTCGACGCCGGGTGGCGGCAGGCCGTCTGAAATATCGATGACGCCTGGCACCTTGGCAATGCGCGCGGCGACGGCGCGCGCCTTGTCGTCGAGACCTTTCGGGTCGACGGCCGAAAGCCTGATCTGGATCGGCTTGCCGGTGGGCGGGCCGGCCTCGGGCACGCGAACCTCGACGTCGACGCCGGGAATGCCGGCCATGACGCCGCGCAGTTCGTCCAGGATCGCGTTCGCCGATTTGCGCTCGCGCCAGTCGACGAACTCGTACTGGATCACGCCGACCACGTCTTCAGGAATGTCCTGGCCGCCGCCTTGCGTCTTGCCGACTCGGGTATAGACCGATTTCACCCCTGGCCAGCCGAGAAGCCGGTTTTCCGCGGTCTTCGTGGCGGCATCCATTTCAGCGAGCGAAAGGTTGCCGCGGGCGTGCACATAGAGCAGGCCGTAGTCAGGTTCGACATTCGGGAAGAACTCGACGCCGGCGCCGTATTTCGAATAGGCAAAGCCGACACCGAACAAAAGGCCGACGGTGAGCAGAAGCACGGTGATGGGAAAGCGCACCGCCTGCTTGACCACGGCCATGTACCAGCCGTCGCGGTTGTCATTCTCGTGATGCGGCGGCGCCTTGGCGAACAAGGCGCCCAGCGCCGGCGCAAAGACCAGTGCGTAAAGCATCGAGGCCGAGAGCGTGACGATCAGCGTGATCGGCATGTATTTCATGAAGTCGCCGATGATGCCCGGCCAGAACAGCAGCGGCGAGAAGGCGGCGATGCGCGTCATCGTCGCCGCGATGACCGGACCGGCCATGCGCTTGGCGGCAAGCTCGAAGGCCTGTGCCTTGGGCATGCCTTCGCTCATCCGTCGTTCGGCGAATTCGGTGACGATGATGGCGTCGTCGACTAGCATGCCGACCGCCAGGATGAGGCTGAACAGCACGATCATGTTGATCGTGTAGCCCATCATGGCCAACAGCAGGATGCCGATCAGAAAGGACGATGGAATGGCCAGTCCGATCAGCAGCGATGCACGGCCCGATAGTGCGTAGAGAATGACGATGAACACCAGGATCACGGCGATCATGACGTGGTTCTGCAGGTCGCCGAGCAGCTGGTTGACGAAGACCGACTTGTCCTGCGTGTAGGTGACGTGCATGCCTTCCGGCATGGTCTTTATGAAGGCCTCGGACACGGTCCTCACCTGGGCGATCGTATCGATCAGGTTGGAGCCGATGCGCTTCTTCACCTCGATGGCGATCGCCGGCTTGCCGTCGAGACGGGTCACCGTCTCGGCGTCCTTGAAGGTGGAGCGGACGGTGGCAATATCCTTGGCCTGCACCACGGCATTGGGGCCGGCGACGATCGGAAGCGCCGCCACATCCTCCGGCGTTTCGATCAGCGACGGTACCTTGACCGCGTATTTGCCCTCGGACCCTTCGATGTTGCCGGCGGCGACGAGACTGTTTGAATCGCCGACCGCACCGATCAGCTGCTCGAGCTGAAGCCCGTAAGAAGACAGTTTCATCGGATCGATGACGACTTCGACGAGATCGTCGCGCGCACCTTGCAGCGAGCCTTCCAGCACGCCCGGCACTTCCTCGATGCGGTCGCGCAACTCGCGCGCCGCCGCCGTGAGCATGCGCTCGGGCACCTCGCCCGACAGCGTCACGACAAGGACGGGGAATTCGGAGACGTTGACTTCGGAGACTACAGGCTCCTCGGCTGCCTGAGGCAGGTCGGCCTTGCCATCCTGGACCTTGCTGCGTGTGTCCTGCAACGCCGTCGCCAGATCCGTCTGCGGGTGGAATTCGACCAGCACATAGCCGCCACCCTGGAAGGCGGCCGAGCGCATCTCCTTGAGACCCTTGAGGCTTTTCAGCTTGGCTTCCATCGGCCGCAGCAGAAGGCGTTCCGAATCCTCGGGCGAGATGCCCTGATAGATCAGGCTGACATACATCATCGGAATCGGAACGTCGGGTTCCGCTTCCTTCGGTGTCGACTGATAGGCGACCGCACCCGCAAGGATGAGGAAGACCAGGACCGAAATGGTCAGCCGGGCATTGCTGATTGCTAGTTTGACGATATCCATGATTACTGCGTCCCGGCCGTCGCTTCGCCCAACAGCTTCTGGATGGTCGCTTGGTCGGCCTCGACCGGCTTGACCACTTCGCCTTCCTTCACCAGTTCCTGGCCGGCGACGATAATGCGCGCATCGGCAGGGATGCCGCCGAGCACCAGTCCGGTTGGCGTGTCGTCGACCAGATCGATCGGGAAGAACACGACCTTGTCGTCCTTGTCGACGGCGCGAATGCCGAGGTCGCCCTTGTCGCCCAGCGTCACCACGGAGCGCGGCAGCATGACTGCGTCGGTCGGCTGCGCGCTTAGCGCGATCTCAGCGGTCATCCCGGCCGGAATAGTGCCCTCGGGGTTGGGGATTGCGATCTCGACGCGGAAAGTGCGGGTGGCAGACGAGGCGTCGCGGCTGATATAGCGCACGGTGCCCTCGACATTCTGGCCGCTGACCAACCGTACATTCGCCTTGTCGCCGATCTTCAGATAGCCGAGATCACGTTCGCTGACCTCGCCGCGGGCAATCACCGGATCGAGGCTCAGAATCGTCGCCACTTCGCCGCCCTGCATCACGGAACTGCCGAGCTCCACCGGCACCCGGTCGATGACGCCGTCGAACGGCGCCTTCACCTCATTGCGGTCAAGCTCGGCCTGCGCGGCTTCCAGGTGCGACTGGGCCAGCGTCAGGTTGGAGCGAGCCGTATCGAGCTGCAGCTTGGGCAGATTACCGGTTTTCATCAGCCGCAATGCTGCATCCAGTTCGGCCTGACGCTGAACCAGAAGCTGCTTGGCGTTGCTGACCGCCGAAAGCTTTTCCTCGGCTGCCAACATCAGCACGAGGTCGCCGGTCTTGACGCGCTGTCCCTGCTTGACCGGCAGCTTGTCGATGACGCCGGCGACGCGCGTCGCCAGAACCGCGCGCTTGTCGGCTTCGGTCAGTCCGGAAATGCGGATGGCGCGCGCATAGGTGCGCCTGGGCGGGGTTATGGTCGCGACGGTGCGCAAGGCCGCCTTGGGCTGCTCTGCCTCACTGGGCTTGGCCTTGCCTGCGTCAGCCGCCTTTGGCCGCTCGACCTCCCCCGCCTTGGGTTCGTTGTCGGCGGCCGCGCTGCCGACGGACGAGAACTCGCCCGTCACCATCCATGCAGCGAACCCGACAAGCACAACAATGGCTGCAAGCTTGTGAAACCTGTATTTCGGCATCGTCGTTTTTCCAGTGCGCGGGGTTCGGCCAGGCCGCGTCTTCTAACTCGGCGCGTCGCCGATATGGGTGCGCGCAAGGCCGTGTTCAACTTGCCGTGATCGGCGAACGAGCTTCTACATCAAAGTTGCACCGCAATATAGTCAGAAAAGTTGATGGGTAATACTTCGCTGGACAGGATGCACCCGCCGCGATGAGGCGGGCCGGACCAGCGCAGCCGTTCGTCTGCGACATCGCACTCGGCGCAGCGCGGGATGCTGAAAGCAACCGCCAGACCGCGTCCCTCGGGCAAGTCTTGGCTGCATCGACCATCATCGGTGCCGTGCCCGGCTTTCCAGTGCCGTTGGGAAAAGGCGCCAGCAAAACAGCATGGCAGCAGCCGTCAGCATGATGAATATTTCATGCAAAGGTCACCTCCTTCGACAAGGGCAGTGTCCGGATGCGCTTGCCGGTCAGTGCGAAGATGGCGTTGGCCAGTGCCGGTGCCGCCGGCGGCGTGCCGACTTCGCCGACGCCGCCCATCTTGTGAAAATTCTCCAGGATAGCGACTTCGAACGCCGGACACTGGAAGATGCGCATGGCATCGTAGTCGTGAAAATTCGACTGTTCGACCATGCCGTCGGCGAAAGTAATCTCCTGAACCATCGCCGCCGACAGGCCATAGATGGCCGCGGAGATGAGTTGCGCCTCGATGATACCAGGATCGAGCGCGGTGCCGACATCGGCGGCGATCCACACCTTCTCAATGCGGATTCCGGACGGCGTGTCGGCGACCTGGACGATCTCGCCGACCCAACTGCCAAAGGACAGCGTGAACGCCATGCCCTTGGCCTTGCCGGCGGGCAGCGCCTCGCCCCATTTCGCCATTTCGGCGACCTTCTCGACTACCTTCACCGCTGCCGGATAGGCAGCCATCAGCTTCTTGCGCAGTTCGACCGCATCGGTTTTTCCGGCGACAGCGATCTCGTCCAGAAATCCTTCATGGAAGAAACCATTGATTGAACTGCCGACCGACCGCCAGGAGCCAACGGGGATGGAGACGGGTGCGGCGACGCCGGTCACCCGGTAGTTCGGGATCGTATAGGGCTGGTTGTGGGCACCGTCGACGATGGACTTGTCGGGGCCAAGCGGCGATATCGAGGGGAACAGCCGGCGCAAGGTGCTGGCTATCATCGATGGCGAGGCAATTGTCATGTCAATGGCCACCGGCATGCCGTCGTCGCCAAGCCGCGCCTGGAATTTGCCGACTGAAGCCGGCCGGTAGGCGTCGTGGCGCATGTCCTCCTCGCGCGTCCAGATCACCTTGATCGGCCGGCCTGCCGTTTCTTTCGCCATCAGTGCGGCACAGAGCGCATAATCCACCTCGACACGTCGGCCGAAGCCGCCGCCCATGAAGGTGGTGTGGACGTTGACATTGTCCTGCTCGATGCCGACAGCATTGGCGCAAAGCTGCCGCACCAATGTCGGCGCCTGATTGCCGCACCAGATGTCGAGGACGCCGTCCTTCAACCGCGCCGTGGCGTTCATCGGCTCCATCGTCGCATGTGCCAGATAAGGCACCGCGTAGTCGGCCTCGACGATCTTTCCGCGCGGCGCGTCGGCGAAGGCGGTATCGACATCGCCATCGTCGCGCATCACCGACCCTTTTGTGCCGAGCGCCTGCTTCAGCACCTCTGAAATGCCGGCGCTATCCAGCGGATATTCGGGATCGGCCCATTCGGCGTCGATCGCCTCCGCCGCCTTGAACGCCGCCCAGGTGTTTTCGGCTATGATGCCGAAGCCGTGGCCGTAATTGGTTTCGATCGGCACGATCTTGATGACGCCAGGCATTTTCTCGGCGTTGGAAAAATCCGCCTTGACCGGCTTGGCCCAGAAGCGCGGGCTCATCTTGACCGTGCCGTACAGCATCTCCGGCAGCGTCACGTCGATGCCGAAGATCGGCGCCCCGGTGACCTTGGCCAGCATGTCGATGCGTTTTTGCGGTTTGCCGAGCAGTTTCCAGTCGGCTTTGTCTTTGAGACTGATATCCGCGGGCGGCGCCATCGTCGCGGCGGTCGCGGCGACAGCGCCATAGGTCAGCGACTTGCCCGACGCCTTGTGCAGGATCGAGCCATTGGCCGTTTCCAGATCGGCGGCAGCTATACCGAGTTTTTGCGCGGCCGCTGCAATCAGCATCTGCCGCGCGGCGGCGCCGGCCTGCCGCATTTTGTCGAAACCGTCGCGCGTCGAGGCCGAGCCGCCAGTGCCTTGCAGGGCGAGGAATTTTCCGACCACGCCCATACCGGCACGCACTATTTCCGCGGTCATGCTTTCGTCGAAGAAGGCGAACGGACCGCCCTCTTCCAGGATCGCTGAGTTGTAATAGGCATAGGAGGCCGGGCCGTGCTCGACCTTGATCTGGCCGAGGTCGACATCGAGCTCTTCGGCAACCATGGCAGCAAGCGTCGTTGAGATGCCTTGGCCCATCTCGGCGCGCGGTGCGACGATGGTGATGGTGTTGTCGGCGCCGATCTTCACATAGGGGTTGAAGGTCGCTTCATCAGCGGCGAGGTCGCCTTCCAGCGGATTCGGGTAGGGTTTGCGGTAGTAATAATAACCGACGGCGATGCCGCCCGCGATGGCAGCCGCACCGATGAGAAACGTGCGGCGGGCGATCTTGCCGACACTGGCCATGGTCAGATCCCCGCCGTCTTGAGCACGACCGCTCGTTTGATCGCCGCACGGATCTTCGGGTAGGTGCCGCATCGGCAGAGATTGCCGCCCATGGCATCGTCGATGTCGGCGTCGGTCGGGTCGGCAACCTTGTCGAGCAGCGCCACCGCGCTCATGATCTGGCCGGCCTGGCAGTAGCCGCATTGGGCGACCTGCTCTTCCAGCCATGCCTGCTGTACCGGATGCAGCCTGCCTTCGGTGCCGATGCCTTCGATCGTGGTGACCGCGCCGGTGACCTCACCGACCGGCAACGAACAGGAGCGCACCGGCTGGCCATCGACATGCACCGTGCAGGCGCCGCAGGCGGCAATGCCGCAGCCGAACTTCGGCCCGGTCTTGCCCATGAGATCGCGCAGCGCCCACAGCAACGGCATTTCGGGATCGGCATTGACGTCGAATTCCTGCCCGTCGACGGTGAGGCGCATGGGAATCCCCTTCGTTGTCGTCACAGCCCGAGGCCAATGGCCGATCGGCCATTTCGTACATATTGACAAATTACGTCATTTTGTCAACAGAGCTTTTACAGGATAAGGTTGCACCATGATCGAAATCGAGGACATCACCACAGACCCCAAGCGCGCCCGCATTCTGGACGGCGCGATGAAGATGTTTCTGGCCTATGGTTTCGCCCGCACAACCATGGACGACATTGCGCGTGCCGCCGACATGTCGCGACCGGCGCTCTACCTCCAGTTCAAGAACAAGACCGACATCTATCGCGCCATCGCGCTGATGCTGCTTTCCCGCTCGCTCGAGCAGGCGAAAACGGCACTCGCCGGCGAAGGACCGTTTGCCGAGCGCATGATGCGGGCCGTCGACGAGGCGCTGATCTCGATGATGCGTGCCGTCCACGCCTCGCCGCATGGCGCCGAACTCCTCGACATGAAGTCGAGCCTCGCCGACCTGGTCGGCTGCTGGCGCGGCGGCCTTGTCGAGCATATCACCACGGCAATCCGGAACGAGGCCGAGCAGAATACCGTCGATCTGGCGGCCAAGGGCCTGTCGGCAAAACTGCTGGCCGACATGCTGCTTGACGGCCTGGAAGGTATGAAGACGCGCATCAGCGATCCGGACGAGCAGCGGCAGGCTGCGGCCGCGCTGATCAAGGTGATCGACCTCGCGCTGAAAGCCGGGTGAGGTTAGACCTGACGGCGCGCTGCCTCGGGCTTCTTGCGTGCTGCAAGGAACTCTTTGACCCGCCGCCCCGGTGCCGGACCGCGCACCGGCTTGAAGCCGTCGTCGAGCTCGCCCGAGAGATCAAGCGTCGGCCGCTTGCCGACGGCTTTCTCCTCCAGCCAATCACTGGCGGCGGTGCGGCCAAGGTCGCGCAGATAGGTCAGGAACGCCCATTCCGCATTGATCTTGGACGATGCCGACAGATCCTTGAACGCCTCGTCGGCGTCGATGCGGTGCATGCGAATGTCGCGATATTCGCCATGCGGCAGCCGGCCGGCGGCAATCAGTTCCTTGACGAATGCGATCGAACGGAATTCACGCAGCAGCCCGGCATTGAAGGTGATCTCGTCGATGCGGTTCTGGATTTCGTTGGCGCTCTTCGGCGTTCCCTCGCGGACCACCGGATTGATCTGCACCAAAAGCACGTCCTCGGTGACAGCCGACTTGAAGAACGGGAACAGCGCCGGATTGCCGCCATAGCCGCCATCCCAGTAGGGCACGCCCTTGATCTCGACGGCGCGGAACAGCTGCGGCAGGCAGGCCGACGCCATCACCGTGTCGAGATCGATCTCGCCGTCGGAAAAGACGCGTAACTGCCCGGTCTCGACATTGGTCGCGGAGATGAACAGCTCCATCGACTTGCAGGCGCGCACATTGCCGAAATCGATCTCCTGTTCGATCACGTCGTGCAGCGGGTTGAGGCCGAGCGGGTTGGCGACATAAGACGAAAACACCCGCGACATGGTGTCGAAAAAGAGATAGCCCGGCGTGTGCTCGATCGACCAATTGCCCCAGGCGACGTCCCACGGCATGCGCTGCACCGGGCTAAACCGGCCTTCAGCGCCACCGCGTGCCAGAAGTCGTCGAGCTTCTGCCGCGCCCCCTCGACGCCGCCGCGGACGAAGCCGTCGGCCAGCGCCACCGCGTTCATGGCGCCGGCGCTGGTGCCCGAAACCGCCGCGATGTCGAGCCGTCCGTCCTCCAACAGCAGGTCGAGCACGCCCCAGGAAAAGGCACCGTGCGAGCCGCCGCCCTGCAGCGCAACGTTGATCTTTTTGGGCTGCTCCACCTTGCCGTTCGTCGTCATGGCGTTGCCCTTGATTTGTCGGCGAGATTTGTTCCGCGCGCCAAATTCACTGGGCGGTCCAGCCGCCGTCGACCGGAATATGCGTGCCGTTGATCTGCGCTGCTGCATCCGAGCACAGGAACACCGCGGCAGCGGCAACTTGCTCGACCGTGACGAATTCCTTGGTCGGCTGCTTTTCGAGCATGACCTCGCGGACCACAGTGTCGCGGTCCATCTTGTTCGCCTTCATCTGGTCGGGGATCTGCGCCTCGACCAGCGGCGTCAGCACATAGCCGGGGCAGATGGCGTTGCAAGTGATCTTATCGCGCGCCAGTTCCAAGGCGACGGTCTTGGTCAGCCCGATGATGCCGTGCTTGGCCGAGACATAGGCCGACTTGAACGGCGAGGCGACCAGCCCGTGGGCTGAGGCGATGTTGACGATCCTGCCGCCGCCGGCTTGTTTCATCAGCGGGATCGCGGCGGCGATGGTGTGGAAGGCCGACGACAAATTGATGGCGATGATCGCGTCCCACTTCTCGATCGGAAATTCTTCCACCGGCGCGACATGCTGGATGCCGGCATTGTTGACCAGGATGTCGACCGAGCCGAAGGTCTCGGCTGCCTTTGCGACCAGCGCCCGGCATTCGGCCGGCTTCGACATGTCTGCTTTGATGTAGGCGGTCTTCACGCCGTGATGTTTGGCGATCGCATCGGTGATCGCCTGGTCGTCGGCCGTGTCGGAAAAGGAATTGACGACGATGTTGCACCCTTCCGCTGCGAGCGCATGGGCGATGGCCAGCCCGATGCCCGAGGTGGAACCGGTGACGATGGCGGTTTTTCTGCTGGGCAAGGCGAAATCCTTCAGTGCGTGCTAACGGAGACATATTGCAGTGCAGCATATATGTCTCGTGTGGCGCAAGAACAGCGGCACGGATTTGGCGATGCCATGAAATTTTCGTCATGAATGAGGACACCTCACTCGAAGTTGTGCGCCTGACAGACAGTGTGAAAACAGTTTTGTCAGCGATCCCGGGAAGCCACTTTGGGGTGCTCCTGAGATTGCGTTTTGGATGGAATGGTCATCCGGCTCATGAAAAGATGGAGGGCCCTCCGCGCGGCGAGGGATGGCGGCTCGGACGGATGCCACTCCGGGAAATGACCATCGATCGCCATGCGCGCCAACCCGTAGACAAAGGCGCGCGCGGCAAGCACAAGATGGTCAAAGTCGGTGTCCGGAGCAAGCCGACCTTGTTGTTGCGCTTGGGTCAGCAGGTCGATCATCTTCCGGCGAACGGCTTCATTCTGATCACGAAGACTATCCGACGCGTCGAAATCAATCAGCGTTCGAGAACTGATGATCTGGAAATGCGTCGGATTGCTGATCGCCCATTCCAGATAGCCTTGTCCGATCGCTTCGAAGGCCACTATGGGATCTGCGCTGTCGACTATTGACTGTGCATCAGCAACGGCCTCGGTCAGCCGGTTCATGGCCTGTTCGGCGACTGCGGTCAGCAGTGCTGTTTTCGATCGAAAATGCCGGAATGGCGCGCCGGGCGAAACGCCGGCACGCTTTGCGGCCTCACGCACAGAGACATGCTCTGCTCCGCGCTCTTCGATGATCTCCACGGTAGCAGCGATCAAGGCCTCAGCCAGATTGCCGTGATGATAGCGCTTAGGGTTGGCGGCTTCGTCGGAATCCGTGGTGCTCGTCATGCCTGCCCAATAGCACGAGACCGAGATGTAATCGCCGATTATTTGCTTGCGTCCAAGCGATTCACATGTAATCACTGATTACAACGTCAACGGAGGTTACCATGCTTCGCATCATCGCAACGACTGCCCTCGCTTTCTCCTTGTTATCGCTCGGGTCTGCCCAGGCCGAAGATCGGCCAACTCTGGAAATCGTCTGGCCGGCGGCCGGTTCGGCCATCGAACTCGGCGCCGATCCCGAGAAGGCGATAGGCGTCGTCGTCAGGAGCAACTTCACGCTATTGCCTGCGGGTGAATGCGACGGCGTCAGCCAATGCGCCCACGTGCATATGAAGATCGATCCCGCCGGAGATACCTGCAACATTCCCGGTAAGCCGTACAACGGCATGAACAGCGACTTTGGCGGCGTCCTTATCGAGGCTCGTTTCGGCCATTGTCCGAATGCCACCGGCAAGCACGTGATCGGCGTCTTACTTGCCGATGATCATCACAAGCCCATTCTTGTGGACGGCAAACCCGTTACCGCGCTGGTGACGGTGACGACAAAATAGCGTGGCCGGAGGCACTCAGCCTCATTCGAGGCGGAGATGCTCTGACACGGCCTGCTGATGAGAGATTTCGGCCGGGCTTAGTCCGGCCGGCGATCACGACATAGTATCGAGCTTGCGCTGCATGGCGGCGATCTGTTCCTTCAACTCCTGAAGGTCGTCGGGTTTTTCCGACGTTTCTTTTCTGGCCGGCTCTGCCGGCGCTGGGGAAGAACCATTCGAGCCTGCGGGTGGGAATGGCGTGAACAGGCGCATGGCGTTCTGGAACATCTCCATGTTGCGGCGCGTCTGCTCTTCCAGCGCCTTGATCGGCGTGGCGATCTTCATCATATCCAGCGGCGACTTGCCCAAGGCACCCTTCATCTGCTCGCGGAAGCGTTCCTGTTCCTTTGAGAAGGCGATCATCGATTGTTCGAGGAAGCTCGGCACGATCATCTGCATCTGGTCGCCGTAAAAGGCGATCAACTGGCGCAAGAACGGAATCGGCAGCATGTTCTGCCCCTCCTTGTTCTCCAGTTCGAAGATGATCTGGGTCAGCACAGGATGGGTGATGTCGTCGCCGGTCTTGGCGTCCTGGACGGTGAACTCCTCGCCCTTCTTGACCATTTCGGCAAGGTCCTCGAGCGTCACATAAGTGCTGGTGCCGGTGTTGTAGAGGCGGCGATTGGCATACTTCTTGATGATAATCGGTTCGTCTTTCGCGGCCATCAGCATCCTCCCAGGACACCGGCGCACTTGAGTAAGCTGCCGGTAACGGTTGCGCCTTTTCAAGGATATGCGCAAAAGCGTCACAATTCCAAGTGGTTTGTGCAGTGCGGGATCAATTAATGCTGCAGGGCGGCCTAAATATGCTGCGCAGCAATGGGCGGGCCGTTTCCATGACGATGCGCAACCTGCTTGCGGCGCATGGCCGGCATGCCCATTTCCGGTTTGACTTGGGTCATGGAAAGGGCAAGAAAAGCCCTAACCATACCCCCTGAAGTCTGGAGAAGAACATGTCCGCTTCCAATGCCATTGTCATCGCCAGCGCGGCGCGCACGCCCGTCGGTTCCTTTAACGGTGCCTTTGCCGCCACCCCGGCGCACGAACTGGGCGCCGTGGTCATCAAGGAACTGCTGTCGCGTGCCGGTGTCGAGCCGGCGGAGGTCGACGAGGTGATCCTCGGCCAGGTGCTGACCGCGGCTCAGGGCCAGAACCCCGCCCGCCAGGCCTCTATCAATGCCGGCCTGCCAAAGGAAACCACCGCCTGGGGCCTCAATCAGGTTTGCGGCTCAGGTCTGCGCGCCATCGCGCTTGGCATGCAACAGATCGCCACCGGCGATGCCAAGGTGATCGTCGCCGGCGGGCAGGAATCGATGTCGCTGGCCCCGCATGCCCAACACCTGCGTGCCGGCGTCAAGATGGGCGACTACAAGACGATCGATACCATGATCAAGGACGGGCTGTGGGATGCCTTCAATGGCTACCACATGGGCAACACAGCCGAAAACGTCGCTCGCCAGTTCCAGATTACCCGCGAGGACCAGGACCGACTCGCATTGGCCTCCCAGAACAAGGCAGAGGCTGCGCAGAAGGCCGGCAAGTTCAAGGACGAGATCGTAGCTTTCACCGTCAAGGGCAAGAAGGGCGACACCATCGTCGACCAGGACGAATATATTCGCCACGGCGCGACAATCGACGCCATGACCAAGTTGAGACCAGCCTTCGACAAGGACGGCACGGTCACCGCCGCCAATGCCTCTGGCATCAATGACGGCGCCGCCGCCGTGCTGCTGATGACCGAAGCCGAAGCCGCAAAGCGCGGCATCACACCGCTGGCGCGCATCGTTTCCTGGGCAACCGCAGGCGTCGATCCGCAGATCATGGGCACCGGGCCTATTCCCGCCTCGCGCAAGGCGTTGGCCAAGGCCGGCTGGTCGGTCGGCGATCTCGACCTGGTCGAGGCCAACGAGGCCTTCGCCGCCCAGGCCTGCGCCGTCAACAAGGACATGGGCTGGGATCCGTCCATCGTCAATGTCAATGGCGGCGCCATCGCCATCGGCCATCCGATCGGCGCGTCGGGCGCCCGCATCTTCAACACGCTGGTCTACGAGATGAGGCGCCGCGGCGCCAAGAAGGGCCTCGCCACGCTGTGCATCGGCGGCGGCATGGGCGTTGCCATGTGCGTGGAAGCGCTATGAAGACAGAGCGCCGGGCGTCCCTTGGACGCGCAAAGGACGCTGTAGCTTTCCGAAAATCGATTTCGATTTTCGGGGTTCATGCGCAAGGCAAGCCATGAAATAGTCGGGGGCGAACGGGGCTCAATCGCCGTTAGAGCGTTCCCCGCCCGCCACTCAGGAATTAAAAGGGAGGACATCATGACAAAGGTAGCACTCGTCACCGGCGGGTCGCGTGGTATTGGCGCCGCGATCTCGATCGGCCTGAAGAACGCCGGCTACAAAGTTGCCGCGAACTACGCCGGCAATGACGAAGCGGCGCAGAAATTCAAGGCAGAGACCGGCATCCCGGTCTACAAATGGTCGGTCGCCGACTACGATGCCTGCGCCGCCGGCATCAAGCAGATCGAGGCCGATCTCGGCCCGGTTTCCGTTCTGGTCAACAATGCCGGCATCACCCGCGACGCCATGTTCCACAAGATGACGCGCGAGCAATGGAAAGAGGTCGTCGACACCAATCTTTCCGGCGTCTTCAACATGACGCACCCGCTGTGGGGCGGCATGCGCGACCGCAAGTTCGGCCGCGTCATCACCATCTCCTCGATCAACGGCCAGAAGGGTCAGACCGGCCAGGTCAACTATTCGGCGTCGAAGGCCGGCGACATCGGCTTCACCAAGGCGCTCGCCCAGGAAGGGGCGCGGGCCGGCATCACCGTCAATGTCATCTGCCCCGGCTATATCGCCACCGAGATGGTCAGGGCGATGGACGAGAAGGTGCTCAACGAGCGCGTCATCCCGCAGATCCCGGTCGGCCGCCTCGGCGAGCCGGAAGAGATCGCACGCTGCGTCGTCTTCCTCGCTTCCGACGATGCCGGCTTCATCACCGGCTCGACCATCTCCGCCAATGGCGGCCAGTACATCACCTGAGGCGTCGGCCCATGGCCGGTGACTGATGCACCGGCCCAACGCCCGAACGGCCAAGACCGAGGCTGGGAGCCGCACAATCGCGGCGGTCAGGCGACGAGCTTCAGCCCTGGTTCGGCTGCAGGCTTGGTCTGGGCGATCGGACCGGCTCGCGCGAAGGTGCCGGCAGGCGGGCAAGCAGCGCCCGGCTGAGGCCTGACAGTTTCAAGGCGATGCGACGTTTCAAGAATGGGTTGAGGTTCAGCACCGAAAGCACGAGATTGCGGGCGAACCGCTTCACCGGACTGCGGATAAGCGCCATGTTTGTCATCGTGCCCGCCAGTTCAAGCACCTCTTGGGCCGCCGGGCGCCGCAGCGTTTCGTAGAGGTCGAGCTCCGCTTCCAGGCGCACGCCGTTCACCACGTCGCCAAGCAACTGACCAAGCACGACCGCATCGATGATGCCGGTGTTCATGCCTTGCCCTCCCGCCGGGCTGTGCACGTGAGCGGCATCACCCATGAGGAACAATCGGTCCTTGCGGTACGAGCGGACCAGGCGGTGATGCACGCGAAAACGCGAGCTCCACGACAGCTCGAGCACCCGCGTCCTTTCTTTGGTCGGTCCACGGCTGTCGAGCAGCGCCTGGATATCGGCGATCTCGGGCTTTTCCGGTGCGTCATCCATTGTTGCGACGACCCGGTACGATCCGTCCGGAAGCGGCGCCACCACCACCAGCCCGGCCGGTGCAAAGAACAGCGACACTTCCGTCGGCCCAACCGGCCAGTCGAGACGAACATCGGCGAGTACGAACGAAGCGTCATAGGCCGCGCCATCGAACTCGATGCCGGTCGACCTGCGCACCAGGCTTTGCATGCCGTCGGCACCAACGACATAGCGTGCCGATATCAGTCTCTCGCGGCCGTTCTCGACCACCGTCACGCGCGCTCCGTCAACGTCCTGAACGACCGCTTTGGCCTCGACCGTGCGGTGAATCACGCCGCCCAGGGCCGCGATCCGTTCGGCGAACACCTGCTCGGTCAGGTTCTGAGGCAGCATCATCAGATAAGGATGCCTCGATGGAAGCTTGCTGAAATCGAGCTTGAGCAGCGCCCGATTGCGGTCGCGGAGGGCGAAATCCTGAAGCTTCAGGGCAAGTTCGCTCAGCCGCTGCGTAACGCCGAGAGGCTCCAGCGTTTCCAGCGTCTGCGCGTGGATGACGCCAGCCCGCGAGGTCTGAAGGCCCTGCGCCAACCTGTCGATCAGAACGTGATCGACACCGGCCTGGTGCAGCACGATGGACAGCGCCATGCCGGTCGGGCCGGCGCCGATGATCAGGACTTCCGTTGTATCGGGCAACATTTTTCTCTCCATTTGTCAACGATTGTTGACTTTTTAGCCGCACCCATTGCTTTTGTCAACGGCCGTTGGCATATGAATTTCATGACCGAGAATCAGCCGAAGAAACCCAGCAAATCGGACCGCACGCGCGCCCAAATCCTCGAGGCCGCGAGGCTCCTGTTCGCCGAGCACGGCTATGACGGCGCCTCCATCCGCGACGTCGCAGCGCATGCCTCGATCGATCCGGCCATGGTGATCCGCTATTTCCGCAGCAAGGACGAGCTGTTCGCCCGGGCGGCGGTCGTCGATCTGCAATTGCCGGCACTGCGGGTGATCGACCGAAACACCATCGGCGAAACGCTGATCAGGCGTTTTCTCGAAATCTGGGAAGGCCCGGCCAGCGGTCCTGGCATGGCAATTCTGCTGCGTTCGGCGACGTCGAACGAATTCGCCGCCGAAAAGTTACGTGACGTGTTTGCCAACCAGGTGAGGCCGGTGGTTGCGGCGGTCGCTGACCCCGCCGATGCGGGTCGACGTGCCGGGCTCGTTTCGAGCCAGTTGCTGGGTCTGGCGATGTGCCGATACCTGCTGCGGCTTCCGCCCGTCGTCGCCCTGTCCCACGACGAGATCATCCGGACCGTCGGCCCTACTTTGCAGCGCTATGCCGCGGGCGAGGACGCGCCTTGAACCAGCCGTTCAGCATTTTCGGTCTGGTCCTCGTGTAGCGACTGCGTCGACCGATGGACGTGGCGCCGATCTGTGCCGAAGCGGCACGCAAAGGTTAACGGCAGCCGCGCAGCCTGTGCAAAACCCTGTTCCCCACCTGTGGATTCTCGGTGGAAAACCTGTTCACGACACAACATATTGGGGTGAACAAAACGGGAAATATCCGCCAGCGCCGATTCGTCGCCGTTTCGTTCCGGTTTTGACCGGAAGGTTAACGACAAAGGTCGAAACATCCCTCAAACCGTTAAGGCACGTTAGGAAAGATCAATAATTTCAGAAGGTTAGGTGACGCCTGCCGGCATGCGCCGATCGTTCATCGGCAGATGTTAACGACGCGTCCGCCCTGCATGAATCGGGCCAGTTCGGCGATTCAGCATGTGGTGAGACTTGCTGGTGAAAAACCCAGATGTAGCCGTGAACAAAACCTGAATCAGCACGAGTCAGCGATTCGTAGCTGATTTGTTCCAGACTCGTTCCAACTGTTAAATCAGGACCGGTTGACAACGCCAGACGAGAGCCTTCGAGCTGCCGTCGGAACATTCCGCTTTCGCTTCGCGCCCGAAATCCCTATGTGTCGCTTGTCACGCGCCGCCACGGGGCGCTCCCGACAACGCGAGGCGGAGAGCCTTATTTCCAGGTCGATGAACATCCAGCCGAAACACACTGAACCGCTGATCCTGTCGGGCCGCGACGTGACTGCCGTGCTCGGGCCGACCAACACCGGTAAGACCCATCTCGCCATCGAGCGCATGGTGGCGCATGAAAGCGGCATTATCGGCCTGCCGCTCAGGCTGCTCGCCCGCGAGGTTTATTCACGCGTCTGCGAGAAGGTCGGTGCTCACAAGGTGGCGCTCATTACCGGCGAGGAGAAGATCCAGCCCGACGGCGCCAGATATTCGGTCTGCACCGTGGAAGCCATGCCGCGCGAGACCGACGCCGCCTTCGTTGCTATCGACGAGGTCCAGCTGGCCGGCGATCTCGAGCGCGGCCACATCTTCACCGACCGCATCCTGCATCTGCGCGGCCGCCAGGAGACACTGCTGCTCGGCGCAGCCACCATGCACGGCATCCTCCAGCGGCTGCTGAAGGGCGTGTCGGTGGTGACGCGGCCACGGCTGTCGCATCTCGCCTATGCCGGCTCGAAGAAGCTCACCCGCCTGCCGCGACGCACGGCGATCGTCGCCTTTTCCGCCGATGAGGTCTATGCCATCGCCGAACTGATCCGCCGCCAGCAGGGCGGTGCGGCCGTTGTGCTCGGCGCGCTATCGCCCCGCACCCGCAACGCGCAGGTGGCGCTGTTCCAATCGGGTGATGTCGACTATCTGATCGCCACCGATGCGATCGGTATGGGCCTCAACCTCGATCTCGATCATGTCGCCTTCGCCCAGAACCGCAAGTTCGACGGCTACCAGTACCGCAATCTGACGGCGGCCGAGCTCGGCCAGATCGCCGGCCGCGCCGGCCGGCATTTGCGCGACGGAACCTTCGGCGTCACCGGCCAGGTCGATCCGTTGGACGAGGAACTGGTCAAGAAGATCGAAGCGCATGATTTCGACCCGGTGAAGGTGCTGCAATGGCGCACCGCGCGTTTCGATTTCGCCAACCTCGACGCGCTGAAGCGCTCGATCGAGACCAACGCGCCGGTTGAAGGCCTGACGCGCGCGCTGCCGGCGGTGGATGCCCAGGCGCTCGAGCATTTGTCCCGCGACGAGGACATTCGGGCGCTTGCCACCGACGCCAGGCGCGTGGCGCTGTTGTGGGAGGCCTGCGCCCTTCCCGACTACAGGAAGATCGCACCGGCCCAGCATGCCGACCTGATCGCCTCGATCTATATGGACCTTGCCAGGTATGGCCATGTCGACGAGAATTACATGGCCGAGCAGGTCCGCCGTGCCGACGCCACCGAGGGCGACATCGACACGCTGTCGCACCGGATCGCCCAGATCCGCACATGGACTTTCGTTTCCAACCGGCCCGGCTGGCTGGCCGATCAGGCACACTGGCAGGAAAAGACGCGCGAAATCGAAGACAGATTGTCGGATGCGCTGCATGAGCGGTTGACGAAACGCTTCGTAGACCGCAGGACTTCCGTCCTCATGCGGCGCCTTAGAGAAAATACCATGCCTGAAGCCGAAATCAGTCCAACCGGAACCGTCCTCGTCGAAGGCCATCATGTCGGCGAGTTGCAGGGGTTCCGCTTCACCGCCGACCAGAGCGCCGGCGGCGAGGACGCCAAGGCGGTGCGCACAGCAGCCCAGAAGGCGCTTGCAGCCGAATTTGAGGCGCGGGCCGAACGCTTCGGCGCCTCGGCCAATGGCGACATCGCGCTCGGCTCCGATGGCACGCTGCGCTGGATCGGCGCGCCGATCGGCACGCTGGTCGCAGGCGACGAGCCGTTGAAGCCGCGCCTTGTGCTGCTGGCCGACGAGCAGCTCACCGGACCCGCCCGCGACAAGGTCGCGGCGCGCGCCGAGCGCTTCGTCAATTTCCAGATCGAGTCCCTGCTGAAGCCGCTGGTCAACCTCAAGAACGCCGAGCAGATCACCGGCATCGGCCGCGGCATCGCCTTCCAGCTTGTCGAGCATTTCGGCCTCATCAATCGCCGCGACATCGCCGAGGAGATGAAGTCGCTCGACCAGGAAGGCCGCGCTGCCCTTCGCCGGCTCGGCGTGCGCTTCGGCGCCTACCACGTCTTCGTGCCCGCGCTGATCAAGCCGGCCCCGGCCGGACTGGTGACGCTGTTGTGGGCGCTGAGGAACGACGGCAAGGACAAGCCCGGATTTGGCGACGTGGTTCACGCGCTGGCCTCCGGCCGCACCTCGGTGGTCATCGATCCCACCTTCGACAAGGCCTTCTACAAACTGGCCGGCTACCGCAATCTCGGCCGTCGCGCGGTGCGCGTCGACATCCTCGAACGGCTGGCCGACCTGATCCGGCCCGCAACCAACTGGAAGCCGGGCCTCGGCCAGCGCCCCGACGGCGCCTATGACGGTCAGTCCTTCATGGTGACGCCGCCGATGATGTCGATCCTCGGCGCTACGGCCGACGACATGGAAGAGATTTTGAAAGGCCTCGGCTACCGGGCGGAGCCGAAGCCGGCAGTGGAGGTAAGGGCGCGGCTCGAGGCACAGGACAATGCCGCGCGTGAAGCCGCCGTGGCCAAGCAGGCGGCGGAAGAAGCCGAGCAGGCCAAGGCAGCGGAAGCCGCGATTGCGGACGCAGCCGCCGCGGCTCCGGCCGAGAGTTCGGAGCCGGATGCGGCTGCCGTGGCAGAGGCCGCAGCCGAAGTTTCCGCGGAACCCGCCACCGAAGCGGAACCTGTCGCGGAAGCTCAGCTGGAAACTCCGGCTGAGGTCACGGAGGAGGAGCTGCCTGCAGCCGAAGTGCCTGCGGTATCAGCGGCTCGGCCAGAGGCAGAACCCGAAGCCGCCGAGGTTGAGGTCGCACCGGCAGGGCCGGCTTCCGAAGCCTCGCCTGCAATGGAAGCGATATCGGCCGAACCTGCCGCGACGGCGGAAGCCGCCACCGTCGAGGCTGCTCCAGAGGCCGAGAAAGAGCCTGAAGAGCCAAAACCCATCCTGTTGTGGCGGCAGGGCCGCTTCGACCAGCGCCCGCGCCACCGCCACCACGACAACCGGTCCCGTGACAAGGACAATCGCCCACGCAGCGGGCAAGCCGCGCGCGATGGCCGTGGCGACGCACCGGCAGATGCCACCGGCGGACAACCGGCCGGCGCTCCAGGCAGCCGGCCCGGACGCCGCGACGGCGACGGCAAGCCGCGTTTCGACCGCAGCAAATTCAAGCCCAAGCCCCAGGGCGAGACGGGAGAGCGGCGCGATGGCAAGCCGCAGGGCGAGCGTTCCGATCGTCGCGAAAGCCGGCCTGACTGGAAGGGCGGCAGGCAGGACGGCAAGGGTGGCGCGCCAGGTGGAAAGCCCGCGTTCCAGCCTAAGCCTCGCGAGGAGCGTCCCGTGCGCTTCGACCCGGATTCTCCATTCGCCAAGCTCGCCGCGTTGCGCGACCAGCTGAAGAAGTAAGTTCGCTCGCTCCGATGGTCGCCGAAGGCCGCCAGCGCATCGACAAATGGCTGTTCTTTTCGCGTGCGGTGAAATCGCGCTCGCTGGCAGCGAAGCTGGCGGTGGCCGGACGCGTCCGCATCAATCGCGACAAAGCAGCGCAGGCCTCCGATCTGGTCCGGGCCGGCGACGTCCTGACCATCACTCTCGAGCGGCGCATCTGCGTCTGGAAGGTGCTCGGCACCGGGAGCCGGCGCGGCCCCGCAGAGGAAGCGCGCATGCTCTACGAGGATATGTCGCCACCGCCGGTGCCAAAGGGCGAGGCCGTTGCCGATGCGATTCCCGCGCTGCGCGATGCCGGCAGCGGCCGCCCGACCAAGAAGGAACGTCGGGAGACCGACCGGTTGTTCGGCGACGACTGACGGTATAACCAGGTTTCGCCGCATCGCCCCTCTGGAATTCCATTCCGGAAACACCGGTATCGCGCGCAATGGCTGCCCTTGCAAGCGGCGGGCAAAGACGTTACCTCACCAAAAAAGCCCAACAAAAACGGGACGTCCCGGAGCCGACTGATGACCTATGTCGTGACCGACAATTGCATAAAATGCAAATACATGGACTGCATCGAAGTCTGTCCGGTCGACTGTTTCTACGAAGGCGAGAACATGCTCGTTATCCATCCCGACGAATGCATCGACTGCGGCGTCTGCGAACCGGAATGCCCGGCCGACGCGATCAAACCCGACACCGAGCCGGGTCTCGACAAATGGCTGCAGATCAACACCGAATACGCTGATAAATGGCCCAACATCACCGCCAAGAAGGAGCCTCCGGCCGACGCCAAATCCTTCGACGGCGAAGCCGGCAAGTTTGAGAAATATTTCTCCCCCGAGCCCGGCGAGGGCGACTGACAAGACCGCTGATTCAGTCAGCATAACCCCGCGAAAAAGGCATGGTGCATTAACTGCCTTGACAGGCGGCGATGGCGCATGGCCTTCGCGCGTGCAGCAAAACCTTGATTCTTCCGACTTTTTGTGCTACATCAACCAAACATGCCGGTGACACAACGTCGATTTATGGCGCAAACGCCCCAAATCACTGAAAGGTGAATTTCTCAATCCGGACCAGAGTGATCTGGGGCAGGCGGTCGCAAGTATGCGGTTTGCCGGCCTCGGCTTTTCCGGTGGGTTCATCGTTGTGCGGCTAACGATCGGTTACCCGATCGCGCGAGTTCGGCCGGCAGAATGCCGGTACCACACCAAGGAGTTCATGGCGTAATGGCAACTATCACCCCGCAGAAGAAGTCCAGCGCAGCGCGTCACGGTTTCAAGACCGGCGAGTACATCGTCTATCCGGCGCATGGCGTCGGCCAGATCGTCTCGATCGACGAGCAGGAAGTTGCGGGCCACAAGCTGGAACTGTTCGTCATCGACTTCCAGAAGGACAAGATGCGTCTGAAGGTGCCGGTTGCCAAGGCGACCTCCATCGGCATGCGCAAGCTGTCGGAAGAGGATTATGTCGATCGCGCGCTGAAGGTCGTGCAGGGCCGCGCCCGCGTCAAGCGCACCATGTGGTCGCGCCGCGCCCAGGAATATGATGCGAAGATCAATTCCGGCGACCTAATCTCGATCTCGGAAGTGGTGCGCGATCTCTACCGCGCCGATAACCAGCCGGAACAGTCCTATTCCGAGCGCCAGCTTTATGAGGCGGCACTCGACCGCATGGCGCGCGAGATCGCGGCCGTCAACCGCATGTCGGAAACCGAAGCGGTGCGCCTCATCGAAGTGAACCTCAACAAGGGTCCGAAGCGCGGCGCCAAGGCCGACAACGAAGAAGCCGAGCAGGAAGAAGCAGCCTGAGCGCTTCTCGCCTTCGAATTTGGAAAAACCCGGCCTCGCGCCGGGTTTTTTGTTTTTGGAGATCGAACGGCATCGCGCCGACGAACGGGCTTGCCTAAAGCGCGTCGCGTCTGAAGGATTGATGCGACGCGCTTTAAGTTCTTGTTTTTATGCATGTCGTTATCCCAAAACCGCTACGCACTTTTGGGCGACATGCATTAACCTTCGCCGCCGCCTTCCTTCTCCGCCTCCTGCTTCAGCGTCGCGATGAATCGCTTGGTTCTTTGCCGCTCCGGATTGCTGAACAGGACAGCGGCGGGGCCTTTCTCGACGATGGCGCCGGCGTCGAGGAACACCACCTCCTGCGCGATCTTGGAGGCGAGGCGCAGATCATGCGTCGCCATCACCATTGTGGTACCCTCACGGGCGAGCTTACCGAGCACGTCGACCACCTCCTGCGCCAGTTCCGGATCGAGCGCCGAGGTCGGCTCGTCGCACAGCAGCACTTTCGGCGACGGCGCCAGCGCCCGGGCGATCGCCACGCGTTGCTGCTGGCCGCCTGACAGGGTCGCGGGCCAGGCATCGGCCTTGTGCGCCATCCCGACCTTTTCCAGCAGAGCGAGCGCCCTCTCGCGCGCTCGCTCGACCGGCCATTTCAGCACGGTCACCAGCCCCTCCATGACATTTTCGATAGCGGTGCGGTGTGGGAACAGCTGGAAATTCTGGAACACCATCCCGGTCTGCAGCCGCAGGCGCTGGATGGCCCTGCCGGAAACCTTGCCGCCGGCATGGAATTCGAGCGCGTCGTCACCGATGCGCACTGTGCCCGAAGTCGGGATCTCGAGCAGGTTGATGCAGCGCAGAAGCGTACTTTTCCCGCCGCCCGAGGGACCGACAAGTGCTGTGACGCTGCCTTCCTCGATGGTGACGGTCACGCCCTTCAGCACAAGGTTGTCGCCGAAGCGCTTCTCGATGTCGGTGAGACCGATCATGAGCGCGCCTCCAGGAAGCCGCCGTAGCGGTTGAGCCGCTTTTCCAAGCGCGTCTGTAACGCCGACAGCACCGAGCTCAGCGCCAGGTAGAGAGCCGCCGCCTCGACATAGAGGATCAGCGGCTCATAGGTGGTGGCGACGATGCGCTGCGCCGCCTGGAACATCTCAGGCACCGTGATGGCGGCGGCCAGCGATGTATCCTTGACCAGCGAGATGAAGGTGTTTGACAGCGGCGGCACTGCGACGCGCCCTGCTTGTGGAAGAATCGTGCGTCGCATCGCCTGGCCCCAGGTCATGCCGATCGAATAGGCCGCCTCCCACTGCCCCTTCGGCACCGAGCCTATGACGGCGCGGATGATTTCCGACGTATAGGCGCCGATGTTGAGCGTGAAGCCGATCAACGCAGCTGAAAAAGCGTCGAGCAGGATGCCGACCGAGGGCAGGCCGTAGAAGATCAGGAAGAGCTGCACCAGAAGCGGCGTGCCACGGAAGATCCAGACGTAGAAGCGGACCACGGCGACCAGCGGCTTCGGTCCGAACAGCCGGATGAGCGCCGCAACCAGTCCTACGAAGAGACCGAATGCGAACGACAGCAGCGTGAGCGGCACAGTGAAGATCAGCGCGGCCCATAGCAGCGTGGGCAACGAGTCCAGCATCAATTGCAGCCAATGCGACACGAAAACCCTCCTTGCGAGATTGCCGCCCAAAAACCGGCCCGGCAGCATCGAGGCGCGATCATACGGTCGTCATATCACGCGAAAAGCGGCGGCCGTCAAAGACGGCTCGCCGCGACGCTTGCCAATGCAGGCCGACGACCGGCTCGCTCCGTGAAATGCGCTTACTTCGAAACGTCCTGGCCGAAATAAGTGTCGGCGATCTTCTGGTAGGTGCCGTCGGCCTTGATATCGGCCAGCGCCTGATTGATGGCGGCGATCAGTTCCGGATCGCCCTTGCGCACGAGGACACCGGAATAGTCGGCGTTTTCTTCCTGCGCGGCGATCTTCACATTGGCGTCGGGCTTGTGCTTCTTGAAATCGAGGAAGGACAGGCTGTCGTTGATGGTGGCGTCGGCGCGGCCGGTAAGAAGCAGCTGGATCGACTGGTCGAAACCATCGGTGCCGACGAGCTCGGCACCGTTGGCTTCGGCGAGCTTGCCGAAATTCGAGGTCAGCGACTGCGCCGCCTTCTTACCCCTAAGGTCGGCAAAGCTCTTGATGTCGGTACTGTCGCCGCGCACGATCAGCACCGCCTTGGAAGCGATATAGGGATCGGAGAAATCATACTTGGCCTTGCGCTCTTCGGTGATGCCGACCTGGTTGATGACGGCGTCATAGCGCTTGGCGTCGAGGCCGGCGATCAGCCCATCCCATTTGCCTTCTAGGAATTCGGCCTTGACGCCGAGGCGCTCGGCGATCGCCTTGGCGATCTCGACATCGAAGCCGACCAATGCGCCCGAGGCATCATGATAGGTAAAGGGGGCATAGGTACCTTCCGTGCCGACCTTGAAGACACCGGCCTGCTTGATCTGATCGAGATTGGCGCCGGCATGGCCTGATGTGACGGCCAGTACCTGCAGTGTTGCGGCGACGATAAGCGATTTGAGCCATTTCATTTTCTGTCATCCCGTCATTGGCCGGCGTCCGGCGCATTTGTGAGCGCCGGAAACTGACAGATGAAGGCTGGCGGAATAAGGAACCAGATTTCAAAAATGAGACGCTTTTGCACGCCAACCTGCCGCGGAGCGACCGCCGCATCGAGCTTTCGGGTAATGCCATCCACGCGACATCAGCGGCGGAACCATTCGCGCGCGTGGCACGTTTGTTGGCTGTTGTAGGGCGCGGCGTCGCCAATTCAACCACGATGCCAGCTCAGGGTTCGAGCGATCGCACCGCAACGCCCGGAACAGGGAGCGTGGCATGATGGAAGATACGGCAGGGCGAACCATGGTCCGCGCGGCGATGAAAGCCCCCTATCTCGAGCGCGACGAAGAGCATCTTCTCGCGCTTCGCTGGAAGGAAGACAACGACCAGCAGGCGCTGCACCAAATCGCCATGGCACATATGCGTCTGGTCATCTCCATGGCCTCGAAATTCCGCCACTACGGTCTGCCGCTCGGCGATCTGGTCCAGGAAGGCCATGTCGGCCTGCTGGAGGCCGCGGCCCGTTTCGAACCGGAACGCGAGGTGCGGTTTTCGACCTACGCGACATGGTGGATTCGCGCCTCGATGCAGGACTATATCCTGCGAAACTGGTCGATCGTGCGCGGCGGCACCAGTTCGGCGCAAAAGGCGCTGTTCTTCAATTTGCGGCGCCTGCGCGCCCGCTTGGCGAACGGTGCCGAGCCGATCTCGAATACCTCGCTCTACCGCGAGGTGTCGGTCGCGCTCGGTGTCTCCGAGGCTGACGTGGCGATGATGGACTCCCGCCTTTCGGCACCGGATAGCTCGCTCAACCAGCCGCTCGCCGACGATGCGGGCGCCACCGAGCGAATGGATTTCCTGGTTTCGGACGATCCCTTGCCGGACGAGGTCGTGGGCGACACGATCGATGTCGAACGCCGTTCTGTCTGGCTGAAAACGGCGCTCGGCGCGCTTAATGCCCGCGAGCTCAGGATCATCGAGGAGCGCCGGCTGAGCGACGAAGGCGCGACTCTCGAAGCCCTCGGCGAGGCGCTCGGCATCTCCAAGGAACGCGTCCGCCAGATCGAGGCACGCGCCATGGAAAAGCTCAAGGTGGCGCTGGTGAAGCAAAACCCCGAGTTTCTGGCGACCGCCGCCTAGGGGGTGCGTTGAGATTCAGGTTATGCCGAGCCGAAAACCGTGGTTTCCGAGAACCGGAGCGGAGCGTACTTGGGTACGAGAGCACCGGAAGCGCAGGAAACTGCCGTTTGCAGGCCGGCATCACCTGAATATCGACACACCCTATTTGTCGGTGATGATTTTGACCTTGTCGCCGGCCGAAACGGCTGCACCGGGCGACATCGCATTGAGCACCCTGAACAGGTCGAGCTTGCGGTCGACGCCGACCATCTGCGCGGCGAGCGAACCCATGGTCTGTCCGGGCCGCACCGTGACGACGCGGATATGCAGCGGCCTCAGCGCCGCTTTCTCGGCCGCGCTCAAGATACGGAAGGAGCCGCTGACCGAGCGCGCCACGGCATCCAGCGAGATGCTGGCGGAAGGGGCAGCCGTCAGCAGCCGGTAGACCTGGCCGCCGGCGCGGATCACCGCGATGTCGAACTGCCAGCCCTCGGCGCTGGCATGCGCCGTCGCCGCCTCGTTGCCATTGATCGTTTCCTGGCGCACGCTGCTTTCGTCGAGACCGGCCACCCAGCCGCTGCGAATGTAGTCGGTCAGCGAGCGGCTCTTGTCGATCGAAACGCCATCGAAGCGGATCGCTATGTCGCCTGGCCCGGTTGCCGTCACCGCCGCTGCCGAGTTGTCGATGATGAAGCCGTCGGGCACCGAGAACGACACGCCGAGCCCCGGATGCAGGAAGGTTTCGCCACGCACATAGCCCTCCTCCGGCGTGTCGCCATAGAGCAGGCCGTCTATGCCGGCGAGGAAGGCGTCGCGGTCGCGCGTGCCGACGCCGGGCGCGCCGAACTGGCGGGCGTGACGCTGCGCCAGGTCGATGCGCTGCGGCGTGTTGGGGTGCGTCGCCAGGAAGTCGAGACTGGCGTCGGTGGCGCCACTGATTGAACGGAAATCGGTGTAGGCCGACATGGACTGCAGGAAGCGGCCGGCGGCAAAGGGATCGAAGCCAGCCTCGCCGATCGACTTGATGCCGATGCCGTCGGCCTCCAGCTCCTGATTGCGCGAGAACTGGGCAAGCCGCAGCTTGCCGCGGATCAGTGCCGCCTTGGCGGTCGGGCTGTCGCCGAGCACATCCGAGACGACCTTGGTTGCAAACCCCTCCTCGGCCTCGAGCTGCTGGCGCTGCAAGCCGTGGTTTGCAGTGACGTGGCCCATCTCATGCGCGATGACCGCGGCGAGCTCGGCCGAATCGTTGGCCAGCGCCAACAGGCCGCGCGTGATGTAGAGATAGCCGCCCGGCAGCGCGAAAGCATTGACGTTGGGCGAATTGAGGATGGTGATGCGGTAGGTCTGGGTCGGGTTGGCCGACACCACGGTCAGGCTGCCGACGACCTTGGCGACCATACGCTCGAGCTTGGGATCGGAATACTCGCCGCCATAGGTGGCGAGGATGCGCGGGTGCTGCGCCTTCGCCATTTCGGCGAGCTTGCTATTGGCGGCGACGTTGTCGACCGTGATCGGTTTGCTGGAAGGCTGGAAGCCGGATTCCTGAACGTCCGGAGGCGTGAACATCTGACAGCTTGCCAGCGCCATGGCAAAACCAGCCAGCGCGAGGAGGCGCGCCAGCGGTTTCTTTCTCACTCTGTCGGTGCCGGTCGGCAGAACAGCTTCCTTTCGGGTCTCAGCACATGGCCCCGAAAATCGGGCATCGATTTTCAGAAAGGATCATGCGCACAATCAACTGCCACAGCGTCCTTCGCGGCCACGAGCACGCATGGCACCGCAGTGGCAAATCACAACCTATGCCGGACCAGTATCGGAGGACCTAGTCACACTACTTTGACCATGGCAAGCAAGCATCACATCGCCTGAAGCCGGTTTGGCCGTAAATTATGTCCGCTTCCGGGCAACATCTCGTGATCCCGCGCCAAACGGACCTGCACCGATATAGCGCCGGAAGGCTTCCGGTCCAGCCTTGGTAAAAAAATCGAAGACAGTCCCGGTTGCGGCAACCGTGCCATTGTCCAGGAACACGATGTCCTGGCCGATACGGTGGGCATCCTCCGGCTGATGCGTGACGAACAGCACCGTCATGCGCCGCTCCGCATGGACGCCGGCTATCAGATCAAGCATGTCGTCGCGCAACGCCGGTCCGAGCGAGGCGAACGGTTCGTCGAGCAAGAGCACCGGCCGGTCGCGCACCAGGACGCGGGCGAGCGCGACGCGCTGCCGCTCGCCACCGGAGAGTTCGTGCGGCAGGCGCTGTTGCTTACCGGCAAGGCCGACGCGCTTGAGTGCCGCTGCGATCGCAGCGTGATCGGTCTCGGTCAGCCTGAGCGACGGCGAGCGGCCAAGGCCGACATTTCTCTCGACCGAAAGATGGGCAAAGAGATTGTTTTCCTGGAACACCATCGACACCGGCCGCGCCGAAGGCGGTTTGGCGCCGAAATCGGCGCCGCCGATCAGCACGCGGCCCGATTGCGGCGTCTCGAAGCCGGCCACCAGATTGAGCAGTGTCGATTTTCCCGAACCGCTCGGCCCCATGATGGCGGTGATCTTCGAGGCGGCGAACTCGACATCGAGTAAAAACGACGCTTCGCGATAGCTGAACGAGACCTTTTCCAGCCGCACAGCCGTACCGTTTTCGCTGTTGAGCGTCATGATTTTTCTCCCCGCCCCAGCCAGTCCGCGGCCAGAACAAGCGCGAGACACACCAGGCCGAGCAGCAACGCCAGGCCTGCCGCGTCCATCGTGCGGTAACTGCCCATGCGCGCCAGCAAGAGATAAGGCAGTGTCTGCAGGGAGTCGCTGCCGAACAGGGCAATAACGCCGAGATCGCCGAGCGACAAAGCCATGGCGAATGCGAAACCGGTGGCGAGCGGCCGCCGCAGCGACGGCCAGTCGACCAGCCGGAACCGGTTCCAGCCCGAGATTCCAAGCAGCAAACAGAGCCGTTCGTGGCGTTCGCTCGCCGCATCATAGCCGGGGCGAATGGCGCGGATGGCAAACGGCATCGCCATTACCGCATTGACGGCGACGACCATGACAGGGGCGATGGCAAAGACGTCGCTGATAGCACGCAGGAGCAGGAACCAGCCGGCGCCGATGACGATGGGCGGCACGACGAGGACGAAGCCGGCGCCGGTGTCGGTGGCGTATTCGAGCAGCGTCTTGGCGCCAACGCGACGCCTCAAGGCCAGCGCCCGTCGTGCCATGACGAGCGACAGCGACAGCGCCACTGAAAGCAGCGCCGCCAGTAAGGCGAGCACGGCGCTGGTCAGTGTCGCTTGCCGCACCGCGCTCTCGCTTGCCAGCCGGCCGAGATCGGCGCCAAGGCCTGACGTCACCGTGGCCGCCATCGGCCCGGCGACGAACAGCAATGCCAGAACGATCAATGCTGTATTCAGCACGGTCTCGGCCGTGCCGGCCGAAAGATACCGGCGCGATGCCACCGGCAGATTGGCGTCGCCGACGGTGTTGGCGCCAAGCCGCGTCAATGCCAGCATAACGACGAAGGTCAGCGCGATCTGCAGCAGTGTCAGCGTCACCGAGCGGGCAGGATCGAAATCGAAACGCAACGCCTGGTAGATGGCGACCTCCAGTGTCGTCGCGCGCGGCCCGCCGCCCAGCGTGAGCACGATGGTGAAAGACGTGACGCAAAGCATGAAGACAAGCCCGGCGACGCCTGGCAGTGCCGCACGCAGCGTCGGCCATTCGATCAGCCGGAATGCGGGTCTGGCGCCCATGCCGAGCTGGCTCGCCAGCCGCCACTGGTCGGCCGGCACTGTCGCCAGCGCCTCAAGGAACAGCCGTGTGGCCAGCGGCAGATTGAAGAAGACATGGGCGACGAGGATGCCGGACAGGCCGTAAATGCCCGGCCAGCCCTGACCGCCAATCGCGGTGAGCACGCCGGCGAAATAGCCGGCACGGCCATAGAGAGCCAGAATGCCGAGTGCGGCGACGATGGCCGGCAGCGCAAGCGGCACGGCGAAGAGCTGCAGGATCAGGCCGCGACCAAAGAAGCGCGGATGCCGCGACAGCGCCCGCGCAACGAACAGCGCCGGCACGACGGAAAGCAGTGTCGACAGCAAAGCCTGCCACAGCGTGAAACGGGCGATACGGAAGAGGTAGGAATCGAAGGCCGACACGGCGCCGGTCGGGTTGCGTGTAGCTTCAAGGATGAGCCCGGCGAACGCTCCGCCGATCAGCAGCGCAACAGCGGCAAGCGCGATGGTGCCGGCGGTGACGCGGGGATCGGCAGGATATCCGGTATGCATGCCGCCCTGCCTGGTTCAACGATCGTCGAAGCAGAAAATATGGCTGAGGCCGAGTTCCCGCCCACCCCCCTCTGTCCTGCCCTCCTTGCCAGAACTTGGCATCTCCCCCGCAAGGGGGGAGATCGGCAACTTTACCCCCGCCTCAATCTTTCGGCTGTTGCGATTGGCGAAAACGGAAGTGACATCCGATCTCCCCCCTTGAGGGGGAGATGTCCGGCAGGACAGAGGGGGGCGCCGTAGAGTGATCATCTTTCAATCACAAGCTACTCGCTCATCACCGACAGCCATTCGTCGACCCAGGCCTTGCGGTTGGCGGCCACCTCTTCGGGGCTGAACAGCAAAGTCTTGGTCGGCTTGACGAGCTTGTCGAAGGCCGGATTGAGCGGCTTGTCAGTTTTGCCGGCAGGAAACATCCAGTTGTTCTCGGGGATGGCATCCTGGAATTTCGGCCCAGTCATGAAAGTCAGGAACTGTTTCGCCAATGGATTCTTCGCGCCCTTGGTGGTGATGCCGGCGACCTCTATCTGCAGATATTCGCCTTCCTCGAAGGACGCCGCCTGATAGCGCTCGGTGTTTTCGGCAACCATGTGGTAGGCCGGCGAGGTGGTGTAGGACAGCACCATCGGCGCCTCGCCCTTGGTGAAGAGGCCGTAGGCCTCGCTCCAGCCCGGCGTCACGGTGAGCACCTTTGCCTTAAGCTTGGCCCAGGCTTCCGGCGCCTTGTCGCCATAGACCGACCTCACCCACAACAGCAGGCCGAGACCGGGCGTCGAGGTGCGTGGATCCTGGATGACGATCTTCTCATCGGCATTGCCCTCGACCAATTCCTTCAGGCTCTTCGGCGGGGTCTTCAGCTTTTCGGTGTCGTAGACGACGGCGAAATAACCGTAGTCGAACGGCACGAAAATGTCATCGCTCCAGCCGCCCGGCACGTTGACATCGACTACGGCACCATGCGGCGAAAACAGGCCGGTGGCCTTGGCTTCCACCGTCAGATTGGTGTCTAGGCCGAGCACGATATCGGCCTTGGTCGCGGCCCCTTCCAGCTTGACGCGGTTGAGCAGGGCGACGCCGTCGGCGACCGCGACGAATTCGAGAGTACAGCCGCATTCGGCCTCGAAGGCCTTCTTGACCGCAGGGCCAGGACCCCAGTCGGCGGTGAAGCTCTCATAGGTATAGACAGTGAGTTTTTCCTGCGCGGATACTGGCCCTGTGCCGGCGAGAACGGACCCCGCAAGCAGCACTGCCGAAACAAGAGTGTATAAAAACGTGCGCATCGGCGCCTCCTTCGTCAGCGTTGAAAGGAATTGAGGCATCGGGCTGTCCGAAACGTCTAATCCCTCCGCCGGTACAAACCGGATCAGGTTCAGCGGGTTGGCATGGTTGCCTCTCAGCTGGTCCGCGAAGATCGCGTCCAGCACCCCGTTAGAGCGTTTCGACACATAGGCCCGGCCCACGTGCGGCGCAAGCGGAAGTTTGCCGAGCATCCGGGAACGCGGCCTTCCGTTTCACAAGCAGGGCTGGTAAGGGCCACGCATATGAGCAAATTCACCATCCTGCTTGGCGGCGATCTTATCCGCACGCCGCTGCTCGACCGCCAGGTCGAAGGCTCCCGTGTCATCGCCGCCGACGCCGGCATGAGCCATGCCCGGACGCTGAGCCTGACGCCGGAACTCTGGGTCGGCGACTTCGATTCGGTGCCGGCGGATTTGCCGGACGAGCTGGCCGCCGTGCCCCGCCAGGTGTTTCCGGCAGAAAAGGACAAGACCGACGGCGAACTGGCTATCGCCGCCGCGCTCCAACGCGGCGCGACCAGCCTCGTGCTCGCCGGCGCGTTCGGCGGCAAGCGCACCGACCACGCCTTCCTGCACCTGGCGCTCAGCGTCCGGCTGGCCGAGGCAGGGACGGAGGTGCTTTTGACCAGCGGCGCACAGGAAGGCATCCCCTTGCTTCGCGGAAAGACCGGCTTCGACTACGCCGATGGCACGCTGTTTTCGATTCTCGGCTTTTCCGACCTTTCCGGCCTGACCGTGACCGGCGCCAAATGGCCGCTGAACCATATCGAGATGACGTTCGGCTCGTCGCTGACCATTTCCAATGAGGTCAAGGGACAGCTCGAAATCGCGCTGGGCAGCGGCCGCGCGCTGTTGCTCGCCCACCCATTCCCCTTACCTGAAAGCTGACATGGCGCCGCCACTTCTCAATCTCGAC
Source organism: Mesorhizobium sp. M1312 (assembly GCF_040318115.1). NCBI lineage: Bacteria > Pseudomonadati > Pseudomonadota > Alphaproteobacteria > Hyphomicrobiales > Phyllobacteriaceae > Mesorhizobium > Mesorhizobium sp. M1312. The sequence continues at coordinate 117,441 of NZ_JAMYLQ010000011.1, forward strand.
GGGATAAAACTGACCTTCGGTGGCACGCCGCTGCTCGACGGGGCGGAGCTGACAGCGTCGGTGGGCGACAAGATTGCTTTGGTCGGCCGCAACGGCTCGGGCAAGTCGACGTTGCTCAAGATCGCTGCGGGATTTATCGAGCCGCAGGAGGGCGAGGTGTTCCGCCAGCCTTCGGCGACAGTGCGCTACCTGCCGCAAATGCCCGACATGGACGGTTTCGCCAGCGTCCGCGCCTATGTCGAGGCGGGGCTCGGACCCGCCGACGATCCCTACCGCGCCACCTATCTAATGGAGCATCTCGGCCTGTCCGGCGACGAGCGGCCAAACGATCTCTCAGGCGGCGAGGCGCGCCGTGCCGCCCTTGCCCGCGTCATGGCGCCGGAGCCGGACATACTCCTCCTTGATGAGCCGACCAACCATCTCGACTTGTCGGTCATCGAGTGGCTGGAGGAGGAGCTTGCCCGCACCTCTTCGGCGCTGATCGTCATCTCGCACGACCGCCGCTTCCTCGAGCGCGTGTCGCGCGCCACCGTCTGGCTCGATCGCGGCCAGACCCGCAGGCTGGACAAGGGCTTTGGCCATTTCGAGGAATGGCGCGACACCGTGCTGGAAGAAGAAGAGCGCGAGCAGCACAAGCTTGGCCGCCAGATCGTGCGCGAGGAGCACTGGTTGCGCTACGGCGTGACGGCAAGGCGCAAGCGCAACATGCGCCGGCTCGGCGAACTGCAGACCATGCGCCAGCGCTTTCGCGGTCATCGCGGCGCCGAAGGTGCGGCGACCATGGTGGCCAGCGACGCCGCCGAATCCGGCAAGCTGGTGATCGAGGCCAAGAACATCGAGAAGAGCTTTGGCGATCTTACCGTGGTCAAGGGCTTCTCGACCCGCATCCAGCGCGGCGATCGTGTCGGCCTGGTCGGTCCGAACGGTGCCGGCAAGACGACGCTGCTGAAGATGCTGACCGGTGAATTGAAGCCGGACTCAGGCTCGGTGCGGCTCGGCACCAATCTGGAGATCGCCACGCTCGACCAGAAGCGCGAGGCGGTCGACCCGGCTGAGACGCTGGCGCAGTATCTCACCGACGGCCGCGGCGAGAACCTTGTCATCAATGGCGAGCAGCGCCACGTCGTCTCCTACATGAAGGATTTCCTGTTCAAGCCGGAACAGGCGCGCACGCCGGTGCGCGAGCTTTCGGGCGGCGAGCGGGCGCGCCTGCTGCTGGCCCGTGTGCTGGCGCGGCCGGCAAATCTTTTGGTGCTCGACGAGCCGACCAACGATCTTGACATGGAGACGCTGGAACTGCTGCAGGAGCTGGTCGCCGGTTTCGCCGGTACCGTGATCCTGGTCAGCCACGACCGCGATTTTCTAGACCGCACCGTGACCAGCCTGGTCGCGCCGGACGGCGGCGGCCGCTGGATCGAGTATGCCGGCGGCTATTCCGACATGCTTGCGCAGCGCGGCGGCACTAGGCTGGACGACCGCAAGGCGCGGCCAAAGGCCGAGAACAGCGAAGCGGCGGCAGCAGCCAGGACCGAAGCAGCTGCGCCGAAGGGCCCGGCGAAGAAACTATCGTTCAAGCAGAAATTCGCGCTGGAATCGCTGCCGAAGAAGATCGAGGCGGTGAACGCCTCGATCTCACGGCTGGAGAACAACATCGCCGACCCGGCCTATTACGAGCGCGATCCGGTCTCGTTCCAGAAGACCATCGCCGCCCTAGACAAGGAGCGCGCCACGCTGGCGGCGCTCGAGGAGGAATGGCTGGAACTTGAAATCCTGCGCGAGGAGATGGAGGGGTAGGCGCTTCGCCGTTGCTTCAATACGAAAATGCGCATACATTATGCGCATGCTGCGGAGGTTATCATGCGAAAGATAGCTATGAATGCGGTTCGTCAGCCGGCTAATCTGTCGATCGACTCAAAGCTCATGAAGGAAGCCAAAGGGCTCGATGTGAATGTCTCGCGCGCCGCCGAAGCCGGCATTGCGGAGGCAGTGGCCGCCGAAAAGACACGGCTGTGGAAGCTTGAGAACCGCGCAACGATAGATGCGTGGAACGAATATGTCGAAAAGCACGGCATTCCACTGGCAGAACATCGGCAATTCTGATGGCGCGGTATGACGCCTTCGCAGCTAGCATTGAAGGCGGCTATCTCCTCGACGTCCAGGCCGATCTGCTCGACCATTTCAAGACCCGGGTGGTCGTCCCGCTTCTGCCGGTCGCGACGGCGCCATCGCCAATGCGAAAGCTTCATCCCATTTTCGAGATCAATGGGCGGAAATTGGTCATGGCTACCCATTTGATCGCCACGGTTGCAGCGACTGAACTGGGCGAAAGCCGGCTGAATCTGACGAGGCATCACGATGAGATCGTTGCAGCGCTCGACATGCTGTTCCAAGGTTTCTGAACCGTTGGGGAGTTAGGCCGGCCTCAGCCCGCCGTCTTTGTTTGCCAGGCCTTCAGCGCCTCATCGAACACCTTCTCGCCGGGAATGCCCTTTTCCATGGTGAGCAGCGCCCGCCGTCCGGTCTTGTAGACGACCGGCACGTCGATCCAGTTCTGGCCCCGGAGCAGGGTCAGATTGGCGTCTTCGTCCGCCTTGGTGTCGTTGAGAGCGACCAGGAAGAAGCCGTCGGCGATCTTGGCCGGGATGCCGATCAGCGGGCTGCCGGCATCCTGTTCAGAGCCCTTCATGGCGACGCGCAGGATATTGTCAACGCCGCCGCCGTCGAAACCATCGGGCGTCAGGAAAATCATCTCGATGATGTGGCTGGCCGGCAGTGTCTGGTCGGTGTTGCGGCGGATGGTCATGCGCAGCTGCACGTCCTTGCCCGGAATGCTCGCTTCGGCGCGGATTGCCGGCTCGGGCGGCAGATTGCCGCCGGGCGATTCCTGCACTAGCGACCAGACGATGCTGCCGGGCTCGGCCGAGCCTTGGGCGGTGCTGGTACGCTCCTCGTAAAAGATTGCCTTTTGGCCTACCGCCAGCGCGGTTTCCGCAGGCGCGGCTGTCGGCGCGGCCGGCGCAGCACCCGGGGCCGGCGCTGCCGGGGCGGCTGCGCTATCGGTCGGCGCCGCCGGCGCCGGCGTTGCTTCATCGGCAGGCGGTGTTGTGGGGGCAGCGCCCGGCATGGCGGGCGCAGTCGTGGCTGGCGTTTCGCCGGCCGGCGCTGCAGGAGCGGCCGGCGGCGGCGTGGTCAGTGCTGCGACGGATTCGCCCTCTCCGATACCGCTTTGTCCTGAAGCGGGGCCGGGATCGACCTCACCGCCCTCCGGCGTCAGCCGCTGGGTGAACTTTGTGCCCTCGGCGTCTGTTGGAGCCGCTGCGGCCGGGGGCCTTGCCGCGGTATCGGTAGGCGGCTCGGCCGGGGTCGGCTTCACCAACGGTTCTATGGTTGCAACCGTCGTGCTGTTGAGACCCAGCATGTTGCTGAACGCGTCCTTGTTCAGCCAGACGCCGTAGCCGCCGCCGGCGACGACGAGCAAAGCGACGACAGCGGCGATCAGCCCGCCATAGCTGCGCCTGCGCTCGGCAGGACGCAGACGCTGAAAGGTCTCCGGCGCCGGCCCCTCGTCGCTGGGAAAGACATCGTCTCTAAAGGTATCGCTCTTCTCGTCCGCCGCCGGAAAATCCGCGTCCGAAGGCACCGCATCGGTGCGCTCTGGAGGAGGTTTTTGCCAATTCGGCGCGGCTTTGGCAGCAGGCGCCGGCTGCCATGTCGGCTCGGTCTTTGCCGGTTGCCATGCCGGCTCGGCCTTTGCCGGCTGCCGGACATGGCTGGGTTGGTTCTTGTTGCGGTCGATCGAGGAGAAGATGTCCTCTAGCTCCGACAGCGGATCGGATGCCGGCGCAGGCTTGGCATACTCCCGCTCGACGCTGGCGATGGCGTCCTCCAGGGTGCGCTTATGCTGGGCAACGACCGAAGGCGCCAGCGGCGGTATGTTCTTGGCCAGCTTGTCCGCGATGGTCGAGCGAGCCTTGTCATAGACTCTCGCGCGTATCTCCGGCGTCGGGTTGTCGAGTTTATCGAGCGTCTTTTTCAGAGCACCAACAAAATCTGCCATGCTTCAGTTGACCTGCATTTCGTTTCTGGGCCGGCCCCCGCAAATCGGCCGCGATGCCCGGAACGGCTGAGAATCTAGTCTTGAAACGGATCGGTCACAAGTATTGTGTCGTCCCGTTCAGGGCTGGTGGAAAGGAGTGCGACCGGCGCGCCGATCAGCTCCTCGATGTGGCGGACATATTTGACTGCCTGGGCCGGCAGATCGTTCCAGCTTCTGGCTCCGGCGGTGGTGCCTTTCCAGCCCTCCAGTGTCTCGTAGACCGGTTCGACGCGCGCCTGCGCACCCTGGCTGGCCGGCAAATAGTCGATCGCTTCGCCATCGAGGCGATAGCCGGTGCAGACCTTGATCTCGTCGAGCCCGTCGAGCACGTCTAGCTTGGTCAACGCAATGCCTTTGATGCCGTTGACAGCGACGGCCTGGCGAACCAGCACGGCATCGAACCAGCCGCAGCGGCGCTTGCGTCCGGTGACGACGCCGAATTCGTGGCCGCGCGTGCCCAGGAACTCGCCGATCTCGTTCCTCTGTTCGGTCGGGAACGGACCTTCGCCGACACGCGTCGTATAGGCCTTGGTGATGCCAAGCACATAGCCGATCGCACCCGGGCCGACGCCGGATCCGGCGGCCGCCTGACCGGCGACCGTGTTGGACGAGGTGACGAACGGATAGGTGCCGTGGTCAATGTCGAGCAGGGTGCCTTGCGCGCCCTCGAACAGGATACGTTCGCCGGCGCGGCGCGCGTCGTCGAGGATCTTCCAGACACGGTCCATATACGGCAGGATCTCGTCGGCGACCGAAATCAGCTCACTCATGATTGCGTCATGCGTGACTTCGCCGTGGCCGAGCCCACGGCGCAGCGCATTGTGGTGCGTCAGCAGCCTGTCGACCTTCAAGGGCAGCGTTTCCAAATCCGCCAAATCCATCACCCTGACCGCGCGCCGCCCCACCTTATCCTCATAGGCGGGGCCGATGCCGCGACGGGTCGTGCCGATCTTCGTTCCGGAATTGAAGGCGGCGTCTTCGCGGAATCCGTCCAGCTCCCGGTGCAAGGACAGGATAAGCGCGGTGTTTTCGGCTATTTTCAGGCGCTCCGGCGTCACCTCGACGCCTTGCGCCTTCAATTTCTCCACTTCCGCAACGAAGGCATGCGGATCGAAGACGACGCCATTGCCGATGATGGACAGCTTGCCCTGCCGCACCACGCCGGACGGCAGCAGTGACAGCTTGTAGACCTTGCCGTCGACGACCAGCGTATGGCCGGCATTGTGGCCGCCCTGGAAGCGCACGACGACGTCGGCGCGCTCCGACAGCCAGTCAACGATCTTGCCTTTGCCCTCGTCGCCCCATTGCGAGCCGACGACCACCACATTGGCCATGTTTCTTTTCCCTTGAGGCGCCGCTCGGAGCGGCTTGAAATGGTTCGAAACGACAGGCTTCTATAACCTCAAGACCCGGCGAGCGCGACCATTCTTTGCCGCCGAGAGCGCCCTCAGGCACAACAATTTTCGCCTTTGACATCATTTACTTGGGCGAACCGCCACAATAGGTCGGCAAAAGACCCTTCGCCTGCCCTCCCGGCTGGAAATTTTAGCTATGCATCGAACCGCCTACCTGTTCTTGCTGTTCACCACCTTGCTGTGGGGCGGCAACTCCGTGGCCGGCAAGCTTGCGGTCGATCACATCTCGCCGATGACGCTGGTCTTCCTGCGCTGGGTTCTAGCCGTTCTGATCATGCTGCCGATCGGCTGGCGAACGCTGCGCGAGGACTGGCCGGCGGTGCGCCAGCATTGGTTGCTGCTTGGCGGGCTCGGCGCTTGCGGCTTCACCTTCTTCAACGCGATCTTCTACACGGCGCTCAACTACACGACGGCGATCAACGTCTCGATCGAGCAGGCGGCGATACCGATCGTGATCATCCTCGCCAATTTCGTGCTGTTTCGCCTGCGTGTGAACCGGGTGCAGATCGCCGGCGTCGTGCTGACGATTATCGGTGTCGCCCTGACCGCCAGCCACGGCGATCTGCGCCAGCTTCTCAAGCTGGATCTCAACTTCGGCGACGCCATCATGCTGATCGCGGTGCTTTGCTACAGCTTCTACTCGGTCGGGCTGCGGCTGAAGCCGGCCATACGCTGGCAAAGCCTGATGCTGGCGCTGTCGATTGCCGCACTTGTCACCTCGCTGCCCTTCTTCCTGTGGGAAGTGGCCGCCGGCAAGGTCATCGTCCCCGATGCGCGCGGCTGGGCGATAGCGTTCTACACCGCGATCGGCGCCTCAGTCGTCTCGCAGATCTTCTACATCAGGGGCAACGAGCTGATCGGCGCCAACCGGGCCGGCCTGTTCATCAACCTGGTGCCGATCTTCGGCACGCTGCTGTCGGTGCTGATCGTCGGTGAGACATTCCAGCTCTATCAGGGACTGGCCCTCGTGCTGGTGCTCGGCGGCATCAGCCTCGCCGAATACAGCGGAAGGAAGATGGCGATTTAGCCGGCAAATGTTCGGAATCGGATCCAGGATAGTGCAATCCAGAGCCTGTCGCAGCCATTATTATCGAAACGCCCCGGGTGCTTGTAGAGCACGCGGGGCGCGCGGGCATGATTCAGGCGCCGCCCACATCGAAATGCAGCCGCTTGGCGGAGTCGATCGACTTGTGCGCTCGCACCTGTTCCAGCACGTTTTCCGGAAACGGCGCATCGAGATAGAGCAACGCGATGGCATCGCCGCCAGGCCGGTTGCGGCCGAGCTGGAAGTTGGCGATGTTGACGCCGTTTTCGCCGCAGACCGTGCCGAGCAGGCCGATGATGCCGGGCGCATCGGCATTCGTCGTGTAGAGCATATGCTGGCCGACCTCGGCGTCCAGGTTGATGCCCTTGATCTGAATGAAGCGCGGCTTACCGTCCGAGAAGCAGGTGCCGGCGATCGAACGCGTCCTATGCTCGGTCTTGACCGTTAGTTTGATATAGCCGTCGAACACGCCCGATTTGTCGCGCTTGACCTCGGCGACGATGATGCCGCGCTCCTTAACCATGATCGGCGCCGACACCATGTTGACATCGGAGACCTGCGGCCGAATCAGCCCGGCAAGGGTGGCGCTGATCAGGGCGCGCGTGTTCATCGTCGCGGTCGAGCCGTCGAACAGGATCTCGACCTCTTTGATCGGGTCCTCGGTGACTTGGCCGACAAAGGCGCCGAGCACTTCGGCCAGCTTGACGAAAGGTTTTAGGCGCGGCGCCTCCTCGGCGGTGATCGACGGCATGTTGATGGCGTTGGAAACGGCGCCCTTGATCAGATAATCGGCCATCTGCTCGGCGACCTGCAGGGCGACATTCTCCTGCGCCTCCATCGTCGACGCACCGAGATGCGGCGTCGCCACCACATGCTCCATGCCGAACAGCTCACTTTTCTCCGCCGGTTCGACCTCGAACACGTCGATGCCAGCGCCCGCCACCTTGCCGCTTTTCAACGCCGCGATCAGGTCGGCCTCGACGATCAGCCCGCCACGGGCGCAGTTGATGATGCGCACGCCGGTCTTCAGTTTGGCGATCGCCGCGGCGTCGATGATGTTGCGCGTCTTGTCGGTCAGGGGGGTGTGCAGGGTGATGAAATCGGCGCGGGCGAACAGCTCGTCCAGTTCGACCTTCTCGACGCCGAGTTCCTCGGCACGGCTGTCCGACAGGAACGGGTCGAAGGCGATGACATGCATCTTCAGGCCGACGCCGCGCGTGGCGACGATCGAGCCGATATTGCCGCAGCCGATGATGCCCAGCGTCTTGCCGGTGATCTCGGTGCCCATGAAGCGGTTCTTTTCCCACTTGCCGGCATGGGTCGAGGCATTGGCTTCCGGTATCTGGCGGGCCAGCGCGAAGATCATGGCGACGGCATGCTCGGCGGTGGTGATCGAATTGCCGAACGGCGTGTTCATGACGATGATGCCCTTGCGGCTCGCCGCCGGGATGTCGACATTGTCGACGCCGATGCCGGCGCGGCCGACGACCTTTAATTTGGTAGCGGCGTTGATCAGCTTCTCGGTGACTTTGGTCGCCGAGCGGATGGCGAGGCCGTCATACTGGCCGATCACTTCGAGCAGCTTTTCCTTGTCCTTGCCGAGATCGGGCAGGTAGTCGACGTCGATGCCGCGATCCCTGAATATCTGCACGGCAGTGGTGGAGAGTTTGTCTGAGACGAGAACGCGGGGCGCCATGGCGGCCTCCTTCAAATGGGGATTTGATCCGTTTGGGAATGGGCGGCCCGAGGGCCGCCATCGGAAACTCAAGCGGCCGCCTTGAGCGACGCCTTCTGCATGGCAAAGGCCCAGTCGAGCCACGGCAGCAGCGCTTCTAGGTCGGAGGTCTCGACCGTCGCCCCGCACCAGATGCGCAGGCCAGGCGGCGCATCGCGATAGGCGCCGATATCGTGGGCGACGCCTTCCTTGTCGAGCGTCGAGGCTATGCCCTTGGCGAACGCCGCTTGTCCGTCGGCATCGAGCGCGGCAACATCCGGGTCAGTGAAGGAAAGACAGACGGATGTGTTCGACCGCGTCGCCGGGTCGGTGGCCAGATGGCCGAGCCATGCGGATTTATCGACGAAACCGTCGAGAACGGCGGCATTGGCGTCGGCGCGGGCGATCAGCGCATCGAGCCCGCCGATCGACTTCGCCCAACGCAGCGCGTCGAGATAATCCTCGACGCACAGCATCGACGGCGTGTTGATGGTTTCGCCCTTGAAGATCCCTTCGATGAGCTTGCCGCCCGAGGTGAGGCGAAAGATTTTCGGCAGCGGCCAGGCAGGCTTGTAGCTTTCCAGCCGCTGGACGGCGCGCGGGCTGAGGATCAGCATGCCATGCGCACCTTCGCCGCCCAGCACCTTCTGCCAGGAAAAGGTGACGACATCGAGCTTCTGGAAATCGAGCTTTTGCGCAAAGGCGGCCGAGGTCGCATCACAGATGGTCAGGCCCTTGCGGCTGGCCGGAATGAAATCACCGTTCGGCACACGCACGCCTGATGTCGTGCCGTTCCAGGTGAAGACCACATCGCGCTCGAAGTCGATTTTTGTCAGATCCGGCAGCGCGCCGTAACCGGCTTCGATCCTGCGCACGCCGGCAAGCTTCAGCTGCTTGACCACGTCGGTGACCCAGCCGGAACCGAAACTCTCCCAGGCGACCATGTCGACGCCGCGTTCGCCAAGCAGCGACCACAGCGCCATCTCGACCGCGCCGGTGTCCGACGCCGGCACGATGCCTATGCGGTAATCTGCGGGAATCTGGAGGATCTCTCGCGTCAACTCGATCGCTTGTTCGAGCTTGGTCTTGCCGATCTTGGCGCGGTGCGATCGTCCGAGCGCGGCATTGGTCAGCGCCTCGACCGACCAGCCGGGACGTTTTGCACAGGGACCTGAGGAAAAATTGGGATTTGCCGGACGGAGTCCGGGCTTCGTATGCGTCGTCATCGTGGTCTATCCTTCCAGATAGTGGCCCCTCGTTGGGGAGGGGTGGCCCACGGACGGCGATATTCGTTCAGGCGTCAAGCGTCAAGGGGAAAGTTTTTGTCGCTGGCAGGACACTGGTCACCCGTGATGAGAATGTCATGGCCTCGAAACACGAACGGCGGACCCGAAGACCCGCCGTCCTTGATTGCGGCGTGCGCAGCACCTACCAGAGGTCGTAACGCAACCCGAGCTTGACTTGATGATTGCTGATCCCTTTGTCGATCGGATAGGAAGTCAGGCTCTCGGCAGTCGCATATTCGGCGTCGGGCGCGGAAAAATACTGATAGCCCAGATCTACGGAAACATTCTTGGACACTTGATAGGCAAGGCCTGCATTCAGCGTGTAAGCGAAGGAATACTGGGTCTTGTCGTCCTGCAGAACAAAATCGTCGGTAGGGTCATTGTTGTCGGTGAAATAGCTCGCCGAAAGCTTGCGATTGCTCTGGACGACACCGATACCCGCGCCGAGATAGGGCGTGATCCCGACATAGGTGCCAAGATCGACATAGCCATTGAGCATGCCCGAGAAGGCGTAGTTCTTCAGGGACGCTGACGCCACGGTCGTTCCGTCATCATAGCCGACGCCGATCTTATTGCCGGGCAGATAGCCGAAATTGAGATCGGCACGCAGATAGTCGTTGAAATGGTAGCCGAAGCCGATGCTGGCAAAGATCGGATCTTCATTGTCGCTGAAGCTCGCCGGTGTGAAGGCGAAATCCTCATCTTCGAAGCTCTTTTCCGGTAAATAGGCGACATCGCCGCGCAGATACCATCCCGAGCCGACCTCGACCGGCACATAATCCGGCGCCTGGTCGACATAGATCGGTGGGTCGTAGTCGGCGCCAAGCGTTTGAGACAGCGGCATCAGGGCGATTGCTGCAAGCGTCAGCGCTATGCGCGATTTGACTGTCATGATCCCTGGCTCCCGAAGGTGGCGCCATTCGCGATCGCGAGCGCCGTTTCAGGAGGCATTGTTAACCATAGTGGTTAAGTGGCGGTTAAGGATAACAGCGCGTTAGCGAATTGATTTTGATACGCTTTCCTGACTCACACGAAAACCGCCCGGCTTTTGCCGGGCGTCCGCAAACTGCTCTCGAAGCGATTACTTGGTGTAAACCGGTTCGGGTTCGTAGGCGATCGGCTCCGGCTGGGCGCAGTCCGAGTTGCCGAACTGATAGCGCAGGCCGCCGCGCACTTCGTGCACATTGATGCCTTTGTCATGGCCCGGACCGACCCCGCTGGCGAAGTCGAACATCTTACCGCCTTCTATGTGGCTGTAGCGGTAGCCGACATCGAGCTTGACACGATCGGTCAGGCAGTAGGATGCGCCCGCCATGGCGGCATAAGCAAAACGCCAGCCCTTGCCGCCGCTATGCTCAAACGAACCGTCCTCAGTGACGTTATGCAGCGTATCCCACTTGACCCAGGCACCGCCGATGCCGGCGCCGACATAGGGGGTGATGCCGTGCCATGTGCCGATATCGACATAGGCGTTGGCGAGAAGCAGCAGTGCCGTATAAGACGAGGTGTCGGTCGAAGTGCAGGGATCGCCATCGAGGCAGATGCCGCTGGTCGAGCCGCGGAAATCGGATTTGCTCATCCAGTCCGCGGTCAGGTCGGTTCGGAAATGCCGGTTGATCTGGTAACCAACGCCGGCGCCGGCCGAAAAGGCGCCCTCCAGCTTGCCGCTGTCAAAGCGGCCGGTGCCTGGATCCGGCCCGTAGGTGATGTAGTCGGCGCCGCGGAACTTCGACCAGTGGTAGTCGATGTCGCCGCGAATGTACCAGCCGGCATATTCGACCGGCTGCTCGTAGACGGGCGGCGGCGGGGCCGGCTCGACCACGGGCGGCTCGACGAAGTCGGCGGCGAACACTGGTCCGGCCACGCCCGCGAGCAGCGCGGCAAAGAGGGCCATTCTTGCTGTATTGAACATGCTTGTCACCCCTGGGAACCCTTCGGCACACGAACGCGTCCGAATCTGATTGGTTTCAGTTGTGGATAATGAATCGGAAAAGTTAAAAGGCGTTTAACCGTATCGCTTAACCATGAATCTCCAAATCTTTCAGGATTTCGCGTCATTTCCCATGGATTAATTGGAGTGCAACCCAATAAAAAAGCCCGCCGGAAGGCGGGCTTTCAAACTTGCAAAAGCTGCAGGATCAGGCGGCGCTGCGCGTTTCCGAAATGACCTCGACGATGTCGTTGACGACGGCCTCGACCAGTTGCTGATCGTCGCCTTCCGCCATGACGCGGATGAGCGGTTCCGTGCCGGATGGCCGGATGACCAGGCGCCCGGCCTTGCCTAGGCGGTGGCGTCCATCTTCGATCGCCGCCTTGACCAAGGCTTCCTCGAGCGGCTTGCCGCCGGAAATATGAACGTTCTTCAGCAGCTGCGGCACCGGCGCAAACTTCTTCGACAGTTCGCTGACCGGCCGGTTCTGCCGCTTGATGCAGGCGAGCACCTGGAGCGCCGAGACGAGGCCGTCGCCGGTGGTGGAAAAATCGGACAGCACGATGTGGCCCGACTGTTCGCCGCCGACATTCAGGCCGTGCGCACGCATGTGCTCGACGACATAGCGGTCGCCGACCTTGGTGCGGTGCAACTGCAGGTTCATGTCGCCGAGGAAGCGTTCGAGACCGAGATTGGACATCACCGTCGAGACGACGCCGCCGCCGGCCAGCCGCCCGCTCTGGTGCCAGGACTCGGCGATCAGCGCCATGATCTGATCGCCATCGACGATCGCGCCGTTCTCGTCGACGATGACGACGCGGTCGGCATCGCCGTCGAGCGCGATGCCGATATCGGCGCGCACTTCGTGGACCTTCTTCTGCAGGCCGGCCGGATGGGTCGAGCCGCACTCCTTGTTGATGTTGAAGCCGTTGGGGTCGACATTGATGGCGACGACCTCGGCACCGAGTTCCCACAGCGCCTCGGGCGCCACCTTGTAGGCAGCGCCATTGGCGCAGTCGACGACGATGCGCAGGCCCGAAAGCGACATCGACCGCGGCAGCGTGCGCTTGGCGAATTCGATGTAGCGGTCATGGACGCCGTCGACTCGCTTGGCGCGGCCGAGCCCGTCCGAATCGGCGAGCGCCAGGTCGATATCCTTGTCGAGCATCCCCTCGATGCGCTCTTCGATCTCGTCGGAGAGCTTGTAGCCATCTGGGCCGAACAGCTTGATGCCGTTGTCGTAGTAAGGATTGTGCGAGGCCGAGATCATCACGCCGATGTCGGCGCGCAACGAGCGCACCAGCATGGCGACCGCGGGCGTCGGAATCGGGCCGAGCAGGAACACGTCCATGCCGGCGGCGCACAGGCCCGACACCATCGCATTCTCGATCATGTAGCCGGAAAGCCTGGTGTCCTTGCCGAGCACGACGCGGTGGCGATGGTTGCCGCGCTGGAACGAAAGGCCGGCGGCCATGCCGACCCTCATGGCGACCTCCGCCGTCATTGGAAACCTGTTGGCGCGCCCGCGAATGCCGTCCGTACCGAAATAACTTCCTGCCATGCTAGCCAGCTTCCCGATGGTTCTTTTCCGGCACGTCATGCCACAAATCGGCCCGAGCCCTATCATCACAATGCATGATTATAGGTCACCAATCCTTAGAAAATTGTTGTTTTGTGTGTTTTGTGTCACGCTGGTGTGTTGATCTTCAAGTTTCCTGCCCTGGTTGCGGCAGCAGTGTTCAGAATTTTCAGCTCAAATTGCGCTGGCTTCTTGGTGTGACTGCGGCTTTGGTTCCCGGAGTTCGCGTGTCGTGTTTCCCTGGACCGATGCATTCAGGTCCGCCGCACCGGCCGGACCGGTCATGTGAGGCAGTTCCTGACTGTGGTTCGCTCTATACGCGTTTTCCGTGCAATGCGCTCGGGAAAATCTAGTGGCGGACAGGACCTGGCTACGATTTTATCGAAAATAATGCACTTTTGGACGGATTTTATGCCATCTACCCTCTGGCGCAACCAGCCGTTGAGTGCTATTGCTCGCTTGGTACATATCGTGAACACCTGAGGGAGAAGACGCAATGCTCATCCATCGACTTGCCACTTTGACGGGTCTTGCCGTCGTGACTTTATTCCTGGCGGCGCCCGCCAATGCGCTGACCATGGCAGAATGCAGCACCAAGTATAACGCGGCAAAGGACGCCGGAACACTTGGCGGGCAGAACTGGAACCAGTTCCGCAAGGCAGAATGTGGTACCGACGCCGCCGACGCCACGCCAGCCGCGACGGACAGCACCAGCGCTGCCAGCGACGATGCGGCCGCCGCTGCGACGACCAAGGCAGCGGCAACTGCCAAGGCAGGCAGCGGCCTCAGCAGGGCGGAGTGCGGCGCCAAATATCGGGCGGCCAAGACCGCCAACACGCTGAACGGCATGAAATGGAACGACTTCCGCATAAGCCAGTGCGGTGCCAGTGCTTTCGACGACGACACCAAGCCGGCAGCCGATCAGGCAAGCCTCACCAGCCAGCCGGAAAAGCCGACCGTCACCGCTCCCCAGGGAGTGACGTTTCCGAAGACGATCTCCACCAAATACAGCAGCGAAACCCCGTCCAAGGCCCGTATGCATACCTGCCGCGACGAGTACCACGCCAACAAGGAGGCCGATACGCTGGGTGGCCTCAAGTGGATCCAGAAGGGCGGCGGCTTCTACAGCCTTTGCAATGCCGCGCTGAAGAGCTGATCGGCAGTAACACCTGAAGACAGGAAGGGCCCGCGAACCGCAAGGTTCGCGGGCATTTTGTTGCCGGCGATAGATTGCGCCTGCAGTGCTGAAGGTTTGTAAAAGCGGAAGCGACGGCCTCATCACGGCCTCCGCAAACCTTCAACGTGTATGTCCCATGTGGAGAAGTCCCCGGCACTGGGTGAAGTGATGGAGGTTTTCAGGCCGCGACCGACTGTTGGCAGCCCCTCCAAATGAAAACGCCGCGTCTAACCCGCGGCGTTTTCGAATCAACTCCTGTGCCGGACCTAGCTTGACGGCTGAGGCTCCATGCCGCCTTCGGGCTCCGGACCCTTCTTGCGGCGGCTGCCGGACTTCGGCACGGCCGAGCCACGGCTTGGTGGCGTGTCGTCGCCGAGATCGCGGGCGGGCTTGTGGCCGGCGATCAGCTGCTTGATCTCCTCGCCGGACAGCGTCTCATACTCCAAAAGCCCCTGCGCCAGCGCGATCCATTCCTTCTTCTTCTTGGTCAGGATGGATTTCGCCGTCGAATAGGCCTCGTCGATCAGCCGGCGCACTTCGGCGTCGATGATCTGCGCCGTCTCTTCCGAGACGTTCTGCGTGCGCGCCACCGAATGGCCGAGGAAGACCTCTTCCTGGTTATCGCCATAGGCAACGTGGCCGAGCTTGTCGGAAAAGCCCCAGCGCGTGACCATGGCGCGCGCCAGCTTGGTCGCCTGCTCGATGTCCGAGGAGGCGCCCGAGGTGATGTTCTCCTTGCCGAACTTGAATTCCTCGGCGACGCGGCCACCCATCATGATGGCGAGGCGCGAGATCATGTATTTGTAGCTCATCGAATAGCGGTCGCCTTCCGGCAACTGCATGACCATGCCAAGCGCCCGGCCGCGCGGGATGATGGTCGCCTTGTGCAGCGGATCGGCCGACGGCACGTTCAGCGCCAGGATGGCGTGGCCAGCCTCGTGATAGGCGGTGAGTTCCTTCTCGGCCTGGGTCATGGCCGACGAGCGGCGCTCGGCGCCCATCATGATCTTGTCCTTGGCGTCCTCGAACTCGGCCATGGTGACAAGGCGCTTGTTTCGCCGCGCCGCCATCAGGGCGGATTCGTTGACGAGGTTCATCAGGTCGGCGCCGGAAAAGCCCGGCGTGCCGCGTGCGATCACCTTGAGGTCGACATTGGGCGCCAGCGGCACGTTGCGCACATGCACCTTCAGGATCTTCTCGCGGCCGACGATGTCCGGGTTCGGCACCACCACCTGGCGGTCGAACCGGCCGGGCCTGAGCAGCGCCGGATCGAGCACGTCAGGCCGGTTGGTGGCGGCGATCAGGATGATGCTTTCGTTGGATTCGAAGCCGTCCATTTCGACCAGCAACTGGTTCAGCGTCTGCTCGCGCTCGTCATTGCCGCCGCCGAGGCCGGCGCCGCGATGGCGGCCGACCGCGTCGATTTCGTCGATGAAGATGATGCAGGGCGCATTCTTCTTGGCCTGGTCGAACATGTCGCGGACGCGGCTGGCGCCAACGCCGACGAACATCTCGACAAAGTCCGAGCCGGAAATGGTGAAGAACGGGACATTGGCCTCACCGGCGACCGAACGGGCAAGCAGCGTTTTGCCGGTCCCGGGAGGGCCGACAAGCAGCACGCCGCGCGGGATCTTGCCGCCAAGCCGCTGGAACTTCTGCGGATCACGCAGGAATTCGACGATCTCCTCCAGATCTTGCTTGGCTTCGTCGACGCCGGCGACGTCCTGGAAGGTGACGCGGCCATGCGCTTCGGTCAAAAGCTTGGCCTTCGACTTGCCGAAGCCCATGGCGCGGCCGGAGCCGGACTGCATCTGACGCATGAAGAATATCCAGACGCCAAGGATGAGGATCATCGGCAGCCAGGAAATGAGATAGCCGAACAGCGAGTTGGAACCGTCGGATTCCGGGCGCGCGTTGATGGTGACGTTCTTGTCCTGGAGTCTCGAAACCAGCGACGGATCACCCGGCGAATAGGTCTGGAAGCCGGTAGAGGTGTCGGTGTAGGTGCCCGAGATGCGGGCACCCGCTATGGTCACCGTCTTGACCCGGCCGGCCGCGACATCCTGCAGGAACTGCGAATAGGGGACATCGCTCGCTGCTCCGCGCGTCTGCGGCGTCTGGAACAGATTAAAGAGAGCGATGAGCAGGACCGCTATGATCGCCCAGAGCGCGAGATTGCGATAATTCGGATTCATCAATTGTCCCGTTGGTGTCCGCTAGCGGACACGCGTCGTGAGAGGAAACTTGGGTCTAACATAGGGATGGCGCCATCCCTTGCCAAGCAGAACAGCATGTCGCGGTTAAGCTTTCGCCCACGATCAACCGGCAGTGTGGCCGCTAAAAGGCGTGGCAGGAAGAAGCGGCGCGCCGATCAGCGCGGCGACAGTCCCGGCCGGCGCCAGGTCGAAGGACGGCAGGAAGCGGGCGAAGGGCGCGACGACCGGGCATACCGCTATTCCCGGCAAGACTGGGCTGTCCTGTGCCGAACCAAGGCATTCGCCAAGAAGTTCGCTTGCGCGCCACAGCACCGGCTCGGCCGCCAGAGCCGCGCGGACAAGGCTTGGCGGCGTGTCGTCTTCGGCAATTGCCTGTTTTGCCGCACGAGCCGCGCCGAGCGGCGCAATCAAAAATGCACCTGGCTCGTCGCCCAATGTGATCCTCCGGCGGCCGTCCCAGAGGGTATCGTCCACGGCGGGAGCAGCGGGCGGCAGATTGCGGGTTTCGCGACGCAGGAAGATGCCGGCACGCCGTGCGTCGACCACCGTCCGCGACAATGTGGCGCAAAATGGCGGGGAACTCAGCCGGTTGAGCAGCGCCTCGCTGCGAGCCTGGTCGGGCAGAAAGGCAACGCCGCCGACAGTCGCCAGCAGGATGCGCAGCGCGTAGACGGCCGCCGGCTCGTCGCCGGCCATCGCAAAGCCCGGATCGAGCCGGATAAGGCCGGCGGCGGGCCTGCTAGCAAAGCCACGGGTCAGCGCGGCGGCGCGATGGCCAAGCTGTTCGCGCTCCACCGCAGCCCGCGCGGCCAGCGCGATCGCGTCTTCCACGCGCTGGGCACCATTGCCGTCGGCAAGCGCTGCGCGGATACGCGGTCTCTCGAAAACCTCGTCTTCATTGGTCGGGTCTTCGGCCCAGCCGACGTTCGCGCGCCGCAGGACTTCGCGCAGCGCAACACGCCGTGTGCCGAGAAGCGGCCGTACGATCCAGATCCGCCAGTCGTAAAGGGTCGCAGGCGCCATGCCGGCAAGGCCTCGACCTGCCTCTCGCGGCCCCTCTTGGCGTGCTTGCCGCATCAGCACGGTCTCGGCCTGGTCGTCGGCAGTGTGGCCGGTCAGGATCAGGCCGATACCTTCCGTCTGCGCTGCCTCGGCCAGCAGCCGGTAGCGCGCCTCTCGCGCGGCAGCCGGCAGGCCGGTTGACGGCTTGCGCCCGGACCAGACCAGGATGCGGTGGGCAATGCCGCGCGCGGCGCAAAGCCTGGCCACGGCTTGCGCTTCCGCTGCCGAGCCCGGACGCAGACCGTGATCGATCGTCACAGCCAGCAATTTCGTTGCGGGCGCGGTACGGTCGAGGTGATCTTTGAGGAGAAGGAGAAGGGCGGTCGAGTCGCTGCCGCCGGACACGGCCGCAACAGCGCCGTTGGTAAAGTCGATCTGCGAAAAAACCGAAGGGTCAGGCTCGGTTTCGAGCGTCAATGCATGTCGCCCAAAAGTAGGCCCGGTTTTGGGGCAACGACATGCAAGAGAAAAACTAACACGCCGCGAGCGCCCTTTCCTGCTTGACGCGTTCCTTGAGCGTGCCCGAAACGTTGGGATAGCGCTTGCCGATCTCGCCGAAAGTGGCGCAGGCCACGTCGCGCTGATTCAATCCGACCAGCGACACACCGAGCTTCAGCAGCATGTCGGGAGCCTTCTTGGCCTTCGGATAGTCCTTGCTGGCGGCGAGGAAAGTCTCGGCCGCGTCGCGGTATTTCTGCTGGCCGAGCAGCGACTCACCCAGCCAGTAATGCGCGTCCGCCGCCTTGGCGTCCTTGGGGAAGCGAGCGATGTGGTCGCGAAAACCCTGTTCGGCAGTGCTGTAGTCGCCCGATAGGATGAACTGGTAGGAATTGCGATAAAGCTCCTCCGGGTCGTCGGTGGCGGGCAGCGCCGCGACCACCGTATCGTCGGACTTGCCGGCCTGCGTGCCAGCGGCTTGGTCACCGGCGGCTTGGTCGCTGGTGGCAGGGGCCGTATTCTGCGCCGGTGCATGTGCCTGGGTGTTGCCATCGGCGTCGATCACATTGCCGTTCTTGTCGACGGTGATGGTGCCGAACGTCTTCGGCGGCGTGCCCGGGATTACTGTGCCGGGTTCGCCCGTTGGCGATTCGACGATGACCTCCCCGCTCTCGCCGCCGGCTGGCGGTGTGCCCGCATCGGCCGGCGCGTGCGTCGCCGGAGCCGAGGCGACGCTGCTGTCGGTGTTGGTGGTGGCGTCCGACTTCTTCTGCTCGGCCGGTTGCTGTGCACCTTGCGAACCGCCTTCCAGCTGCTGGAAACGGAACTCGTTGTCCTCCTGCTGCTTGCGGATCTGCTCCTGCATCTGCAGCACCTGGAAGTTGAGCTCCTCGATCTTGCCATTCATCTGGCGGAGCTGTTCCTCCAGCGCCGTAGTGCCGGTGCCATCCTGGGCGAATTGAACCTGATCCGGTTTCTTTTTTTCACCGAAGATGCCCGGCTTTTCACCGAAAATGCCAAGGGTCGGCAGGCGGAAGGAAAAACCGCTTTTTTCTGCAGGTTGCTCGTTGCCGCTTGCCGGGGCGGCGACGCTTGATACGAGCAGCAGCGCAAGCGTGCCGCTCAAGACCGATCTGAAATGCATGTGCCTCTCGCCGTGAAATTGTTTGCCTGTTGCATGCCATCCGATCGGAGTGGGACCGTCAGGCGCCTCGGCTCTTAGCAGGACGGCAGGACTTCGGCCAAATTTTGTTTCAAGTCTCATATCCGGGCCCCGGACATGAAAAAGGCGGCCGCGGCCGCCTTTCGCACATATGTGTTGCATTTCTGCCGATCAGGAGTTGCCGATCAAGAACCGGCGCCGCCGAGCGTGGTGACGGCGCGGCGGTTCTGCGACCAGCAGGAGATGTCGTCGCAAACCGCGACCGGACGCTCCTTGCCGTAGGAAATGGTCTTAAGGCGCTGGGCGGAAACACCCCTGGCGACGAGGAAGTCGCGGGTGGCGGCGGCACGGCGGGCGCCGAGCGCCAGGTTGTATTCGCGCGTGCCGCGCTCGTCGGCATGGCCCTCGATGACGATGGCATACTGCCGATACTGGTTCAGCCACTGCGCCTGGCGCGAAAGCGTCGTCTGCGCGTCGGCGCGAATCGAGGACGAATCCGTGTCGAAGAAGATGCGGTCGCCGATGTTGACGGTGAAGTCCTGGGCCGATCCGGGCGTTGCCGCCCCGGCGCCGCTGAGACCGAGATCGGCGGCGCTGTTCGGGGTCTTCTTCGAGGCGCAACCGGCGATGGCGAGCAACGCCACCAGCGCGATGATCACCGGGTTTCTGGTAAGTGCTGCGATACGGCCCATGCCGCCTCTCCTTCGCAATTCGAGTGATTTCGTTGATCGTCCAGTAACCACGTTTGGGTTAACCGGCGTTCAAGAAACACGGTTAAAATTTGGTTTCGGCTGCCGTCCGCAGCCGTTTTGCCAGAGGCCACCAGAGGGGCAACAATGTGCGCGAACCCTAGGCGGAAATACGGCTAAAACGCGACCAAGCCGTGGAAAGGAGCGAATTGAAGAGTTGAGGAATCCCGTCGTCTCTATCTCTTCAATTCTTCAATTTTTCATTTCCTCGCTTACTCGAGCAGCGGCGACCAGGCCGGGTCCGACGCAAAATTCGCAGTCGGGATCGACTGTTCGTTGCGGCCGGTGAGATCGACCGAAACGAGTTTCGGCCCGCCGGCTGAATCGCGGAAGAACATCAGCACCCGGCCGTTGGGGGCCCAGGTCGGCCCCTCCTGCTGGAAGCCGGTGGAAAGGATGCGCTCGCCCGAACCGTCGACGCGCATGACGCCGATCTGGAATTCGCCGGCAGTCTGCTTGGTGAAGGCGATGAGATCGCCGCGCGGCGACCATACCGGCGTTGAATAGACGCCGTCGCCGAAGGAGATGCGGGTCTGGCCCGAACCGTCGGCGCCCATCACATAGATCTGCGCACGGCCGCCGCGGTCGGAGGTGAACACCACCTTGCTGCCATCCGGCGAATAGGACGGCGAGGTGTCGATCGCCGTCGAATTGGTGAGCCTGGTCGTCGAGCGGCTTCTCAGGTCCATGGCGAAGATGTTGGAATTGCCGTCGTCGCGCAGCAGGCTCATGATCACCTTCTGGCCGTCGGGCGAAAACCGCGGTGCAAAGGTCATACCGGGAAAGTCGCCGACCAGTTCGCGCTGTCCGGTTTCGATCTGCAGCAGATAGACCTTCGGCTGGCCGCTTTCATAGGACATGTAGGTGATTTCCTGCCGGTTTGGCGAGAAACGCGGGGTCAGCACGATCGACCTGCCATCCGACAGATAGCGGACGTTAGCGCCGTCCTGGTCCATGATGGCGAGGCGCTTCTTGCGCGCGTTCTTTGCGCCCGATTCGTCGATGAAGACAACGCGCGTGTCGAAATAGCCCTTCTCGCCGGTCAGCCGTTCATAGATCGCGTCGGCGATGATATGGGCGACGCGCCTTGTATTGGCGTCGTTGGCGAAGAACTGCTCGCCGGACATCTGCTGGCCGGCAAAGGTGTCCCACAGCCTGTACTGGGCGCGGACGCGGCCATCGGCCTCCTTGCTGACGCTGCCGGTGACCAGGGCCTGGGCGTTGATCACCTTCCAGTCCTCGAAGCGGGGCGTGGCATCCGGATTGGAGATCTTTTCGATGAAGGCGCTCTTGTCGATCGGCGCGAACAGGCCGGAGCGTTTCAGGTCGGCGCTGACGATGCCGGAAATCTCCGCGCCCAACGCATCGCCGCCCTGGAAATCGGTGATGGCGATCGGCAGTGGCTCGACATTGCCTTTGTTGACGTTGAGCTCAACGAGCGCCCGCGCCGGTAAGGTGGCGGCGGCAGTCATGCCCAGCGCCATCGCTACGATCATCAGGAGCGGCTTGAGGATGGATTTCATGTCTTCTCGCTTCTCTTCAATGATTCTACGGGCGCCAGACCTATAGGCCCAGCATCTCCCTCGGATCGAACGTGACCCGCACGTCGGCCCAGATGTCTTGTTTGCCCGCGGGAACCTGCAGGCCGGCCACATCGCATTTCTGAACCGCGCGCACGGCACTTTCGTCGAACGGGCGGTTTCCGCTCGACTGTTCGACGGATGGCCG
Organism: Mesorhizobium sp. M1312; assembly: GCF_040318115.1. Lineage (NCBI taxonomy): Bacteria > Pseudomonadati > Pseudomonadota > Alphaproteobacteria > Hyphomicrobiales > Phyllobacteriaceae > Mesorhizobium > Mesorhizobium sp. M1312. Next base: position 139,038 of record NZ_JAMYLQ010000011.1, read on the forward strand.
TCCGTCCAGCTTGCCGGAGGCGTCCAGGTTGAACCGAACTACGACGACGAAATTCTCGGAACCCTCGAGCCCCACCGGCAGGGTCCAGCAACCGCCAAGCTGAGCCTCCAACGCCCCCTGCTCCGACCTTGAAAGCTTCTGGCCCTGATCCTTGTCCCCGCCGAGCGATGCCTGCTGGGTCGAACGCTTGGCGCCGCCGCCGGATGGCTTCCGCTTGTCGAGCAACGCGGAAATCTCGTCGGCGTTGAACTGCTTGTCTTCCGACTTCGGCTTGGACGAGGCCTCCTTGACCGGCTTGTCGGCGTCCTTGCGCTCCGGCGTCTTGGCGCTTTCGGCCTGGGCCGGCTGCGGCTTCGGCCGCGCCTGCGGAGCCGGCGCAGAGTCCGGAAGCTGCGTCTCCTCGGTTGGCGGTTCCTTGGCAATCGCTTCGGCGACGGCGTCCGGCTTGACCTCAGGCTGCGGGTCGATGGCGGCGGTCTTGTCCTGCGGCGGCGTCGGCGCCGGTTCCTTGGCCGGTGTCGGCTTAGGCTCCGCCTGCTTGACAGGCTCGGGCTTCACTTCTTCCTTCGGCTGCGGGACCGGTGCGACCTCTGTCGCCGGAACAGGCTTCGGCTGCTCCTTCGGCTTCGGCACGTCCTCGGGCTTCGGCTTCTCGACCGGGGTTGGCGCGGGCGGCGGCGCCTCTGTCAGATCGACCGGCTTGGGTTTGGGCTCCGGCGTCGGCGGCTTGTCGGTGTCGACGCTGTTCTCGCCGACCGTCTGCGCGTCGGCCACGATGTCCGGACGCTGGGTCGGCAATGGCGCCGGCTTTTCACTCACCGCAGCTTTCTTGTCGCCTTTTTGTATTTGCGCGATCGCTTCCATCGGCACGATTTCGACCGCCACGGATTCGACATCCGCGGCAGGCAACGCGGCCGGCGCCGACAGCGTGAACAGGCCGAAGCCGATCACGACCGCATGCAAGATCACCGATGTGGTGAGGCCGGTCCTCATCTTGTGTCTATTGATCCTGTTCCTGCAGTGAAACCAGGCCGATATTCTTGTAGCCGGCAGCCGAGATGCGGGCCATCACCTTCATGGCCGTCCCATAATCCGTCGCCTTGTCACCCCTGATGAAAATACGTTCGTCGTAGCCGGTCTTGGAGATCGCCTGCAGCTTCGCCACCAGTTCCTCGATCGGGATCTCAGTTTCCTGAAGGTAAATCTGGCCGGCCGGGTTAATGGAGACGGTTATAGGCTGTGTATCGGCGTTCATCGCCTTGGCCTGTGTGTCCGGCAGGTCGATCGGCACGCCGACCGTCAGCAATGGCGCCGCGACCATGAAGATGATCAACAGCACCAGCATCACGTCGACCATCGGCGTGACGTTGATTTCCGATATCATCGCGTGATGGCGGCCGCGCCGCCTGTGGCCGCGACCACCGCGTCCTCCGCCACCCGCGCCTACAGACATTCCCATGATTGTTCCTCAGGTCTTCTGCGCGACTTTTTCATCGATTTGGCGCGAGAGTATGGCGGAGAACTCGTCCGCGAATCCCTCCATGCGCACGGCGATCTTGCTCGCGTCCGACGACAGCTTGTTGTAGGCGATGACGGCGGGAATAGCCGCGAGCAGGCCTATTGCCGTGGCCAGCAGCGCCTCGGCAATGCCGGGTGCGACCACCGACAGGCTGGTGTTCTTGGATGCGGCGATCGCCTGGAACGAGGTCATGATGCCGATCACGGTGCCGAACAGGCCGATGAACGGCGCCGCCGAGCCAGTGGTGGCGAGAAAGCCAAGCCGTCCTTCCAGCTTTTCCATTTCGCGGGTCAGCGCCAGGTCCATCGCCTTGTCGATGCGGGTCTGCAGGCCAAGCGGCGATTTCGCCCCCTTCTCGAAGCTCTTCTTCCATTCGCGCATGGCGGCGACAAAGATGGCGCCCATGCCTGACGTCTTGCGGTCGGCGAGCGTGCGGTAGAGCTCTTCCAGTGACTGTCCCGACCAGAACACCTGTTCGAAGCGATTGAGCGCGAGCCGCATGCGGCCATAGGCGACGAGTTTGTCGACGATGATCGCCCAGGTCCAGATCGAGGCGCAGAGCAGCCCGATCATGACCAGCTTCACCACCCAGCCGGCCTGCATGAACAGCGCCCAAATCGACAAATGCGCGCCCGGTTCGGCGAGTGCGATATTTTCCATGGTTACGTCCTTAAGAATTTTCCGGGCACGGCTGGCGGCTGGCCCATGGGCATCCCTTATGATCCGTTCGCGCAACGCTTGCGGAATAACCCAAAAATGCACCGTTGGCGGCCTTTTCGGGGCAAATCTTGGTGAAAGGAAGGCGCTGGATTCCTCCAATCTTCACCACTCTCTTCATGAACCGTTATGGTTAAGGATCGGTTAGGACGTACAGCGCGGCGCATTGCCGCGCCTTGGGCGAGCCGCCCGGCATCGTCAGCGGATCACCGGCGTCAGTAACTTACCGATTTGCGTTCGGTATGAAGGCTGCGATCCATTCCTTCGGAAAACGTCTTGGCCGGCCATTCTCGCCAATGATCGCCGCCTCGACCCGCGCCTCGACCAGCACCTCGCTGCCGCGCTTCAGCTGCTGCGCCATGAAGATGCGGGCGCCCGAAATGTCCTCGGTGCGCGTCTCGATGGTCAGGATGTCGTCCATACGGGCGGATCCGCGGAAGTCGATCTCCATGCGCCGCACCACCCAGACTATTTTTTCGCCATGCTTGCCCTCGGCGAGCTCGGTGTGATGGACGCCGGCAAGCCTGAGATAATCGGAACGGCCGCGCTCGAAGAATTCGAGATAGCGCGCGTGATAGACGACGCCGGAGAAATCGGTGTCCGCATAATAGACCCGCGCCATCAGCCGGTGGCCAAATTCCGTCAGCGCGCCGGAAAGCCCGGCGCAGAGCGTCGCCGATTTACCATGATCGTCCATTGCGCTTTCCTTTTCGGGACTGACCGGGCACCTAAAGCGTGACGCGCTTTAGGCAGTTGTTTCAGTGCGCGTCGTCGTCCCAAAACCGCTACACATTTTTGGGCGACACGCATTAGTTTGGCGCAAGAACCCGATGGCACTGTTGACGGCGATGATCAAGACCTTGATAGCGGCGCTGCTTGTGCTGACCGCGCTGGTGCTGCCGGGCCAGGCGGCGAGCTTTTCGGTGAAGCGCGGCCTCAATCTCGACCAATGGGCGACCTGGCCGGGCGAGGACAAGTGGGGCGACCGGCAGGCAATCCTGCCCTATCCGGAATGGCGCAAGTTCCTTGGCGATGACGACCTCAAGGCGCTGAAGAGCGCTGGCTTCGATTTCCTGCGCATGCCGGTCGATCCGTCGCCGTTCCTCTCCGGCGAGACGCTGGCGCTGCGCGACGATCTCTATGCCAGCGTGCTGGACTCGGTGCGCATGGTCAATCGCGCCGGATTGAAGTGATCGTCGACATGCATCTGATCCCCAGCGGCAGCAGCCGCAAGATCGGCATGGGCGAGGTGATGGACGACCCGAAAACCTTCGAAACCTATGTCGGGGGGGTGAGCAAGATGGCGCGCACGCTGGCCGATGAGGATCCGCGCCAAGTCGCCTTCGAGCCGATGAACGAGCCGGTCGTCGACTGCGACGCCGACGGCACCGGCCTGTGGCCGGAGCGCCAGCAGAGACTGTTTGCGGCGGCGCGTTCGTCGGCCACCAAGCTCACCCTGATCCTGACCGGCGCCTGCTATTCCAATGCGGCATCGCTGTCAAAGATCGATCCGAAGGCGATCCCGGATGACAACATCATCTGGACCTTTCACTGCTACGACCCGTTCCTGCTGACCCATCAGGGCGCGACCTGGGCCGGCGACTTCATCCCCTATGTGACCGGCCTGCCCTATCCGCTCATCGCCGTCCCGCGCGCCCAGCTGGATGCTGCGCTCGATACGATCCGCGCAAGGATCAAGGCCGAGGCGCCATGGACGCGTCAGAGCGGGCTGCTCGCCTATCTCGACGAACAGGTCGCCGGCATGGACTCGGACGAGAAGCTACTCGGGCTGATGGATGCGCCATTCACCAGGGTCGAGGCCTGGGCAAAGGCCAACGCCATCAAGCCAGAGAACATCACGCTGGGCGAATTCGGCATGATCCGCCAGGAATACGGCAATGCCTATGTGATGCCGGCCGAATACCGCGCCGCTTATGTCAGGGATATGATCGCGCGCGCCGAAGCGCATGGCTTTTCATGGTCGGTCTGGAGCTATGGCGGCGCCTTCGGCATCGTCGACGCCTTCGATGGCGCGAGGGCCGAGCCGGATGTGATGGACGTGGTCAAGTCACTTCATTGAAGCGGTTCAGGCGGAACCCAGTTCAATCGAAAGAATCTCTGGGCGCACCCCAAAACGCACCGGCAGGATGCTGAAGCCGAGCCCTCCGGAGACGATCAGGTTGCGGTTCTCCTCCACGACATGGCCATAGGCAAAACGGTTGCCAAAGCGGGATGGTACGACCGGAGAATAGCCGAACAGCCGCACCTGCCCGCCATGGGTATGGCCCGAAAGGGTCAACGATACCCGTGACGGGACCTTCGGAAATATGTCGGGCTCATGTGCGAGCAGAATAACGGGAGCCTTGTCGCTTACCTTTGCCAGCGTGCCATGCAGGTCGTCCAGTCCTTTGAATCTGCTGCGGCCCCAGGCCATGCCCGGCCGCAGCGCAAGTTGGTCCGCAAGTCCGACAACCCAGAAGCCATGCCCGTCCTTTTCCAGGCGCACCGCATCGTTTTCCAGGACCGGGATGCCGGCACTTTCGAGCGCCCTGCGCGCGACCGTCGGGCCGAACCCGGCTTTCTGCGCAGAAGGGTCCTCCCACCAGTCGTGATTGCCAAGGATTGACCACTCGCCGAGCGGCGCCTTCAGTCCTGACAAGGCCGGCGCCCATTCGGAGGAACCCACCCAGTCCGAAACCAGGCATGTGCCGGCTGCATAGTCGCCAAGCAGGACAATCAGATCCGGCTGCAGGCTGTTCGCCCGTTCGGCAAGCGACCTAATCCGCTCCGGCGTCATCCATGGCCGGCAAGCATGAATATCGGCGAGAGCGACAACCCGAAGCCGCAATCCTGCAGACCAGTTTGGCGGCGTCAATGAATAGCGCTTTACATGCGTCAGCAGCATCGGCTCGAGGCCAACCGCATAAGCGCTGAGCGACACGGCGGATAAGAACGAACCGCCGATGAGGCGCAGGAAGCCACGTCTTGTGATCATCGCTCAGCTCCGTCGTTCGCGGGGATCGACGGTCCCACAGCGCGAAGTGTTAGAGCCCGCAAATGCGCCGGCAAGCTGACCAGGATGAGGAGATTTTGCGCAGGAATGGAGCCGCAAGGCCGCGCGGCTACTCTTCCTGGAACAGGCTGATCTGCTGCTGTGCCAGGTCCTTCGGCGCATCAAGGCCGAGATGCCGCCAGGCGTTGGCGGTCAGCACGCGGCCGCGCGGCGTGCGCTGAATAAAACCCTGCTGGATCAGATAGGGCTCGATAATGTCCTCGATGGCGTCGCGCGGCTCGGAAAGCCCCGCCGCGATCGTCTCGATGCCGACCGGCCCGCCGCCAAAATTCCGCGCGATCATCGAGAGATAGCGGCGGTCGAGCGCATCGAGGCCGAGCGCGTCGACCTCCAACCGCGTCAGCGCCTCGTCGGCGATCTGGCGATCGACATGACGATCGCCGGCGACGGACGCGAAATCGCGCACGCGGCGCAGCAGCCGGCCGGCGATGCGCGGCGTGCCGCGTGCGCGTCGCGCGATCTCCAGCGCGCCATCGTCGCCGAGCGGCATCGCTAGGATACGGGCGCCCCGGCGCACGATCTGCTCCAGTTCCTCGACCGAGTAGAAATTGAGGCGGACCGGAATGCCGAAGCGGTCGCGCAGCGGATTAGTCAAAAGACCGAGCCGGGTGGTGGCGGCGACGAGGGTGAAACGGGCTAGATCGATCTTGACCGAGCGCGCCGCCGGCCCTTCGCCGATGATGAGGTCGAGCTGGAAATCCTCCATCGCCGGATAGAGAATTTCCTCGACCGCCGGGTTGAGCCGGTGGATCTCGTCGATGAACAGCACGTCGCGGTCTTCGAGATTGGTGAGCAGTGCTGCGAGATCGCCGGCCTTGGCGATGACCGGACCGGAGGTCGAGCGGAAATTGACGCCGAGCTCGCGCGCCATGATCTGCGCCAGCGTCGTCTTGCCGAGGCCAGGCGGGCCGACGAACAGCACATGGTCGAGCGCCTCGCTGCGGCCCTTGGCGGCCTCGATGAACACTTTGAGATTGGCCCGCACCGCCGCTTGGCCGACGAAGTCGCCGAGCGTCTGCGGCCGCAATGTCTGCTCTGCATCCTCGCCGCGCTTATCGGGAGCAATGAGGCGTGGCGAAAGGCTCATGCGGGCACCGTCCGAAGCAAAAGGTTGATATCGACACCGATTGACGTCACTCGGTATCCCTTCGTTCGTCGTATTGTCCTTTGCCAACAACATGGCGGGCCGCTGCATCTCTCACCACGGCGTCGATCTCTTCCAGCGTAGCAGGCCCGCCAGGTGGATCACCCAGAAATCCAGCGAGGTCGGCAAATTCGAGATTGCGCGGCGTTCCTATCAGAAGACCATCCATGACCGTCCACACAACCGTATCGCCTGCCTTGAGCGACAACTCGTCCCGGACTTTCTTTGGAATCGTAAGCTGCCCCCTGGAGGTCAAGCCCGCATATCCGCCCATGCTCTTGTTCCTAGTCGGAATTTAGTTCTCGGGCAACGTCTCACCGCGCCAGTTCTTTCAGCCCGAAGCGGATCAGCTTCGATGCATCCGCATCCTCGCCGGCGCTTTTCAGCGCCGCAGCCACCGCGTTGGCGGCGATGTCGCGCGAATAGCCGAGATTAATCAGTGCCGAGACGGCGTCGGTGATCGGCGCCGGCGCGACGCCTTCGCCGAGTTCCTGCTTTAGACCGATGGTCCCGGATGCAGTGCCCGCGTAGGCCGGCGCCTTATTCTTCAGTTCGGTGACGATGCGCTCGGCCACCTTCTTGCCGACGCCCGGCGCGCGGCTGACCATCGCGATATCACGGAGCGCGATGGCATTGGCGAGCTCGGCCGGCGCCAGCGTCGAGAGAATAGCCAGCGCCACCTTGGCGCCGACGCCCTGCACATTGCTCATCAGCAGCCGGAACCATTCGCGCTCCAGCACCGACTGGAAACCGTAGAGCCGCAGCATGTCCTCGCGCACATAGGTCTCGATGAACAGCACCACCGCCTCGCCAGGTGCCGGCAAAGCGGCAAGCGTGCGCGCCGAGCAGTGGGCGACATAGCCGACGCCGTGCACATCGACGATGCAGAAATCCTCGTCGACCTCGTCCAGCGTGCCTTTGAGCTTGCCTATCATGCCAAGGCTATCATTTGTGCAAGGCCCTCATGGATAGGTTTCCGGAGACATGATGTCGAGGTCCGGGAAGTAGCTGCGATAGCGCGCGGCATCGCGTGTCAGCAGACGATGTCCCGCAACGACGGCGTGGGCTCCAATAAAGAAATCCGGCAGCGTTCGTTCGCGGAGCCCCCCTGCGCGGCGATAGCGGGAATGCGTGACGCCGGCAAGGAACGCCGCTTCCCATGGCAAGAGTTCGCGATCCATCTTGAGCGTCTCGACTGCTTTACGAAGCGCGGGCTCCGTCGCTATCAGCGGCGCCAGTTCGGACCAGACGATTGTGTTAATAACGAGTGCGCCGTCGCGCCGGCATGCGGTGATCGCCGACGCTGACCACTTCGTCTCCCATCCGGCAGGACCCCAAACGTCGATCAGGACATTTGTGTCAATCAATGTCGAGATCTTCACGTGGACCCCTCAGCCACTCGATGTACTCGTCTGCCGTCATCCCTCCCAGACCCAGCGTGCCGGCCATCTGATCGAGCAGCCGGCTGAAGCTACGGGAAGCCTCCTCTTCGGAAATGTTTTCGTTGACCGCAACGACACGAACGCCATCGTCAGTGGGCAAGAACTCCACCTCCGAGCCTGGGCCGATGCCCAGGCGATCCCGTATCTCTTTCGGGATCGTCACTTGGCCTTTGGTTGTCACCCGCATGGTAATACCTCACAGGTATTACTTATTGCCGCCCCGAGAACAAGTCAAGAAAACTTATCGCATCGGCCCGAAAATCGGAATCGATTTTCGGAAAGCACGATGCGTAGATTCAAAGTGCTAGAGCGTACTTTGTGCGTCCAAATGGACGCTCGTCGCTCTAGGCCAGCGCCATCCTATAGGCAACACTCTGCCGGTGATGCGCATGGCAGATGGCAATGGCCAGCGCGTCGGCGGCATCGTCGGTATCGAAAGTCGCCTTCGGCATCAGCACTTTGACCATCATGTGGATCTGCTTCTTGTCGCCATGACCGACGCCGATCACCGCCTTCTTGACGGCGTTGGGCGCATATTCGGCAACGACCAGGCCGGCCCGCGCCGGCACCAGCATGGCGATGCCGCGCGCCTGGCCGAGCTTCAGCGTCGCTACTGCATCCTTGTTGACGAAAGTCTGCTCGACCGCCGCCTCGTGCGGCATGGCGGTATGCAGGATCTCGACGAGCCCATCATGCAACTGGCAAAGGCGCGTCGCCAGCGCCGCCTTGTCGTCGGAACGCACGGTGCCGGAGGCGACGAAGCGCAGCGAATTGCCGAGGCTCTCGACGATGCCCCAGCCGGTGCGCCTCAGCCCAGGATCGATGCCGATGATGCGAATCGTTTCCCCCATCCGCCAAGTCTACCCCTAGCGGACAGCGATGCCAGCGAAATGTGAACAAACCAGAAACAGGTCCCGCTACGCCCCAGGAGAGCCTCTAAGAGACTGTTTCGAAATTCGCTCTGGCGAGTCATATGGTGGTGGTTTCGAGAACCGGGGCGCCGCGGACATTAGAGCGCCGCGCGTCCATTTGCGCAAGGACGCTCTAACACTTTGGTTGGCGCATGATCCTTTCCGGAAACCGATTTCGGTTTCCGGGGTCATGCGCTGGGTCCGTGAGCACCGGAAGCGCAGAAAACGCCATCAGATGGCCGCCGGAGTAGAGTTTCCAAACAGTCTCTTAGCCGCGGGCAAAAGCCGTGTTGAGCAGCGTGATCTGATCGGAAACCGGATTGACGCGGCGGCCGGATGGCGACACGTCAGGCACGGCGCCGCCGTAGATTTCCTCGTCCATGCGACGCACCAGCGCCTGCAGGCGCAGCGAGCGGTTGACGAGGTCAAGAAAATCCTTGGGCAGTTCGACCCAGCCTGCGGCATCGTTGTTGGCGGAAGCGGTGTCGAGACGCACTTTCGATTTTTCGGAAGCAACCTGATCGCGGGTCATCTCGCCTGAATTCGCCGCGCGCTGCAAAAGCAGCCAGGAGGCAACCTGCATCAGCCTCGTGGTCAGCCGCATCGATTCGGCTGCATAGAGCGTCGCCGCCAGCCTGGAAAGTTTCTTCGCCTCGGCCCGGCCCTTGCCGTCCAGATATTCGGCCGCCTGCTCGACCAGGCCCATGCCTTCCTGGTAGAGCGGTTTGAAGGATTGGGAGAAAACCCGGCGCTCCGCCAGCTTGATGGTTTTCGCGCTTCCCTTCGAAGTCTCGTTCATCGATACGCCCTGCACTTGCCTTACAGCCGGCCGAATCGGCATCATCGCCGTCACGTCCTGCACCCTATATGACCGAGGCTTGAAAATGCGCTTCGGGGCGGGTGAAGGCAAGCACATGTTTAACAAACGGTTAACGGCGGCGCAGGCGCCCGGGCAATCCGGATTGCGGGCAAAAAAAGAGCCGCGGATAAGGCGGCTCTCAGGAGTTTAACAGGGAGGCGTCAAACAAAGTGGCTCCAACCACTCGGTAAGAATCCAGATCACTGGATGCACATAGTAAACGCCTGTAAAGCTTAATGAAGCCTTAACGACGCGGATACTTTTTGAACAAGCGTCGCCCGCCTGTGCCGTAACAGCACAATGCTCAAACCCTTGGAACTCAGGCCTTTTGCGCCTCAGGAAGCCGCTCGGCTTTCCAAACCACCGGCAGTGCGATGTAGGCGAACAGCAGCAATCCCGCGTAAAACCCCATCGAGGACGCTGCCACCAGCGGCTCGATCGCCGGGTTGCCGGCAAGCATGATGTAAAGGCCGATCAACAGGCCGATGCCGCTGATTGCCGTCAACCAGAAATGGACGGTGGCAAGCCTCTTTCCCGCAACTGCCGGAAACAGATGGTAGAAGAAGGCGAACACCGCCGACATCAGCCATCCGGCCACCATGATGTGGGCGTGGGTCGGCATCTGGCCATGATCTTGGCTGATCGCCATCTGAAGGCCGAGCGCCATCCCGAACATCGCGTAGATGACGGCCAGCGTGAAGAAATTTCGTGCTACCTTTTGCATAGTAATCCCCCGATTTGCCTTTTCCCGTCATGGGAATGGGTTGAATTCAGGCGGTCGACCCGCCACCGGGTCCCCGGCATCGGCGCATTAGCATCGGCAATGTTTCTGGACGATGCCGCATCGCGCCCGACCCTTCCCCGGCGCTGTCAGAATAGCAGAAAACACCGTGACGCGCTTGCGCAATCGTTGAGCGGTTCCTCATAGGACGCCGAAACAAAGCGGCCGCCCACGCGACATCGTTCCGAAACAGGCGCCGCGCTAAACGCCCGCTCCTCGCAGCGAGACGGAGCAAATATGCGCCGCTCGCAGTCGTCAAGCATCCAAGGATGGCAACCATGGATTGGTACTCGATCGTCAAATTTCTGCATGTCGTTTCGGCGATCCTCTGGGTCGGCGGCGGCTTCACACTGGTGGTGCTTGCCATGCGCGCCGATCGCGCCGGGAACATCGAAGGCATGCTGCAGGCCATGCGCGCCACCGGCGAGCTGGGCAACAGGTTCTTCGCGCCGATGTCGATGCTGACGCTCGCCTTCGGCCTGATCATGTGCTGGTTCTGGGTCGGCTTCTCCGACCTGTGGATCCTGATCGGCCTTGCCGGCTATGCGATGACCTTCTGCATCGGCATGTTCATCTTCAAGCCGACCGCCGACCGCATGACGGCGATGATCACCAAGGACGGCGTCACGCCGGCGGCTCTCACCCAGGGCCAGCGCATCCTCAATGCTGCACGCGTCGACTATTCGGTGATGCTGGTGATCATCGCCGACATGGTGCTGAAGCCGACGCTGAACGATATCACCATCCTGGGCTGCATGGCGCTGGTCCTGACCACCGGAATTGCTCTCGCCCTCGGCGGAACGCGCCGGTTGGTGCCGAGCGCCGCCTGAATTCCGCCGTGAAGCTGCTGGCGGCCCAGTTGCCGGCAGCTTCCATGGCCGGCGATCTAGAGAAGGCCGGCGATCCCGTCCCACAGAAGCTTGACCGCGACGACCGCTACGGTCGCGTAGGTGAAGGGGTAGAACAGTTCCGGCCGCATCCGCCGCACCAGCCAGGCGCCGGCGATGGTCGAAAGCGGCGCCAGCGGTACCAGAACCGCCGACGCGGTCAGGTTGGTGGTGTCGAACTGTCCCAGCGCAAAATAGGGGATGAGCTTCAATGCGTTGGTGGCTGCAAAGAAGATTGCGGCAGTGCCCGACAGCATTTTCGGATCGAGCCGGATCGGCAGTGCATAGACCTGAAAGGGCGGGCCGCCGACATGGGCGACGAAGCTGGTGAAGCCGGCGACCGTCCCCCAGAAGGCGGCAGCCGCGCGGTTGGGCTCGGCTGAGTGGCTCGCACCGTGCCGCATCTGCAGATAGACCCAGCGAAGCACGAAGATAATGGCCACCGCGCCGACGATCAGCCGCACCATCTCCGCTGTCACCAGCGCCGCGGTCAGCCAGCCAAGGCCGATGCCGATCACCGCCCCTGGCATCATGTCTGCAAGCATCTTGCGGTCATAGACACCCCACCATGTCCACACCGAGACGATGTCCATCAGGCACAGTATAGGCAGCAGGATGGCGGCGGCTTGCACCGGCGGCATGGCCAGCGCCATCAGCGGCACGCCGACGAAGCCGACCGCACCGCCAAAGCCGCCCTTGGACAGACCGACCAGGATGACGGCTGGAATGGCGGCGGCATAGAACCATGGATCGAGAAGCAGGCCTGACATCGGCGGGGGAGCAGTTGGAGGGAAAGCGTATAGAGGCTGGAATAGCCGATAAACTTTCCCGCCGCGACCGCAAATGTGCACATAGTGCGATGCGTCGTGAGTGCTGAGGCCTGTTACGGTTTTGAGATGGCGGTTGCGGCGAGCGGCGGCGGGCGCCTCCGGATCGGCTGCGCCTTGATGATGGCTGTGCTGGTTTCGGCCTTGTCGGCGATACGGTCGAGGAGTTTGTCGAGATCGCCGATCGAGCGCACGAACAGCCGGGCAACAAAGCAATCGTCGCCCGTCACCTTGTCGCATTCGCCAAACTCCGGGATCTCCTCAATCAGCTTCTGGACGATATGCAGCTTGCCCGGCAAGGGCCGGATGCGAACGATCGCCTGCAGCGAGTAGCCGAGCGCTTGCGGGTCGATCTCGACGGTGAAGGCCCGGATGACGCCGCGATCCTCGAGACGTCGAAGCCGCTCCGAAACGCTTGGCGATGACAACCCGACCTGCTGGGCCAGTTCCTTCAATGAGGTTCGCGAATCCTTGATCAGGATGTCGAGAAGCTTTTTATCCAGCTCGTCCAGCATTCACTTTCCTGAATCAAATCCGATACGGTCCTAATTTAATTAGGCATAATACCGATACCACCTTCTGAAGATCATGGAAAGCGCGGGAGCCACGTGAGATTGTCAAGTCTCAACAGATCTCAGGGGTATCTTCATGAACAGCACGGTGCGCGGCACGATCGAAATGACGGCCGCAATGGCGATCCTCGGCACGATCGGATGGTTCGTCGTCATGTCGGGCGAGCCCATCATGGACGTCGTTTTCTGGCGCTGCGCCTTCGGCGCGATAACACTGCTGATCATCTGCGCTGCCCTGGGGCTGCTGCGCGGCAGGGTGTCGCTGCGCACCGTTGCGATCGCTGCTCTCGGGGGTGCTGCCATCGTCATCAACTGGTTGCTGCTGTTCAGCTCGTTTTCCCGCGCCTCGATCTCGATCGCCACGGCAGTCTACAACACCCAGCCCTTTATGCTGGTCGGCTTTGGCGTGCTCTTCTTCTCGGAGCGGCTGAGCATGACGAAGCTGGCCTGGCTTGGCATCGCCTTCGCCGGCATGCTGCTGATCGTGCAGACCTCACCTGAGGTAAGCCCCAATACAGGTAGTGTTGGCACGGATTATTTTACCGGCATCGCGATGGCGCTGGGTGCGGCTTTCTTCTGGGCCGTCGCCGCCATCCTCACCAAAAAGCTCAAAGGCACGCCACCGCACCTGATCGCCCTGATCCAGGTCAGCGTCGGCGTCGTCATGCTGGCACCGTTCGCCAATTTTTCCCACCTTCCCGCCGACGTGTGGAGCTGGAGCATGCTGGCGACGCTTGGCGTCGTCCATACCGGTCTGATGTACATCCTGATGTACGGCGCCATTCAGAAACTGCCGACACATCTGCAGGGGTCGCTGTCCTTTATCTACCCTGTGGTCGCGATCCTGGTCGATGTCGTCGCCTTCGGACATCGGCTGCATCCGGCCCAGATCGTCGGCGCCGCCGCCATCCTGGTCGCCGCCGCCGGCATGAACCTTGGCTGGAGACTGTGGAAATCGAAGATTCCAGCCGAGAGCCTCCAGCCAATCGAGTGAGCGAAGAACGTCGCCGGACGACAATCATGCGCCAATGATCCTGCCCCGCCCGCCTGTTCAAGGCCAGCACTTTGCTCTATGCCGCAATGCAACCATCTTCGCCCGGCATAGGCGAAAACCGGGATCGAAAACCAATGAACGACGCAACGCCTCCAAATCGCTGTCGCATCGTGCTGATCGCGCTGCCCGGCGTGCCGGCTGAGCGCATCGTTGCGGCGTTCGAGGGCGGCGACGTCGCCTCGCTCATCCTGCCCGAAAACGGCATGGACGAAGCCTCCTTCCAGGCCTTCGCCGAACAGATCGTGCCGGCGGCGCAAGCGGCGGGCGTCGCTGTCGTCATCGCCGGCGACACCCGCATCGCCGGCCGCGTCCAGGCTGATGGCATCCATGTCGAGGTCGGCAAGGCCGAACTCGCCGAGACGATCGAACGCTTCCAGGCAAAAATGATGGTCGGCACCGGCGGCGCCAAGACCCGCGACGATGCGCTGGAACTCGGTGAGCTCAGGCCCGACTACATCTTCTTCGGCCGCTTCGGCTACGACAACAAGCCGGAGCCGCACCCGCGCAACCTGTCGCTGGGGCAATGGTGGGCGGATGTGATCCAGATCCCTTGCATCGTCATGGCCGGGTCCGACCTCGCCTCGGTCGAAGCGGTAGCTGCCACCGGCGCCGAATTCGTGGCGCTGTCCAGCGCCGTCTTTGCCGACGGCGTCGACCCGAAGATGGCAGTCGCCAGCGCCAATGCGCTGCTCGACGAAGCCGCGCCGCGTTTCGAGGACTGACGTGCCGGCGCGGACAATCCTTTTCAGTGCTTTGTTTGCGGCGCTCACGGTGCAAGCCGCCGTGGCTGAAACCGTACCGTTGCCGCAACCCAACCCCGATATCGGCGCACACAGGGACAAGCCGATCGCCACGCCGCTGCCGCAGCCCGCCACCACGGCCCCGCTGCCGTCGGCCGACGCCATCAATCCCGACCGGTTCGGTGCTAAACCGTCGGATTCTGCCTATGGCGCCTTCCAGCGCGGCCTTTACAAGACGGCCTACAACCTCGCCTTGGTCCGCGCGCAGAACGGCGATCCGGCGGCGCAGACGTTGGTCGCCGAGATATTGTCGCGCGGTCTTGGCGTGCCCGTCGACGCGGCGCAGGCGGCAAAGTGGTACGCGCTTGCGGCCGAGCAGGGCATACCGGAGTCGCAGTTCCAATATGCGCTGATGCTGCTCGACGGCCGCTACGTTAAGAAGGACGAAAAGGGGGCCTACGCGCTGATGCAGGCTGCCGCCGAGGCCGGCAACCGTCTGGCGCAGTTCAATTTCGCGCAGCTGCTGGTCCAGCAGGATCCCGGCGATTCCGGGATCGCAAAAGCCGTGTCCTACTACCAGCGCGCCGCCGCGACCGGCCTTGCCGACGCGCAATATGCGATGGCGCAGGTCTATGCCAATGGCGTCGGCGGCAAGCCGCGCGACGATGTCCAGGCGCGCGGCCTGCTGGCGCAGGCAGCACGGCAGAACTACGATACGGCGCAGATCGATCTCGCTGCCTGGATGATCGAGGGACGTGGTGGCGCCCGCGACCTGAAGTCCGGCTTCGGCTGGATGAAACAGGCCGCCGAGAGCGGCAATGTCGCCGCCCAGAACCGCCTCGCCAAGCTGTACATGGGCGGCATCGGCACCGATCCGGATCCGATCCTTGCCGGCGCCTGGTACGTCGTTGCACGCCGCGCCGGGCTGATTGATCCGCAGATGGACGATTTTCTGCAAGGCCTCACCGACGACCAGACGAAGCAGGCGCTGCAGAAGGCCAACCGCCTGCCGTAAAGCGCCACGGACAGTGAATACCTCGCAGTGGCGCGGGTTCCCCCTCTTCGCCGCTCACTTGCCTCTCCTGGCAATTTGTGGTCTTGGAGGCGCCAAATCGCTTTCATCGCGAAAATCTCATTCCGGATCACATCATCATGGCCAAGATCAATGGCAACGAAATCCGTCCCGGCAACGTCATCGAGCACGATGGCGGCCTTTGGGTGGCGGTCAGAACCAACGCTGTCAAACCAGGCAAGGGCGGCGCCTACAACCAGGTCGAGTTGAAGAACCTGATCAACGGCACCAAGCTCAATGAGCGCTTCCGCTCGGCCGAAACCGTCGAACAGATCCGGCTGGAGATGAAGGATTTCTCCTACCTCTACGAGCAGGGCGAAGCGCTGGTGTTCATGGATACCGAAAGCTACGAGCAGCTTGAATTGCAAAAGGATTTCGTCGGCGATCGCGCCGCCTTCCTGCAGGACGGCATGATGGTGACGGTCCAGCTCTACGACGAAAGGCCGATCGGCATTTCGCTGCCCGACCAGGTGACGCTGACCATTACCGAGGCCGATCCAGTGGTGAAGGGCCAGACGGCCGCCTCGTCCTACAAGCCAGCGATGCTGGAGAACGGCATCCGCGTGCTGGTGCCCCCCTTCATCGGTTCGGGCGAGCGCATCATTGTCGACACCAACGAAATCACTTACGTGCGCCGCGCCGACTAAGGCATGATCCCAAAAAGTTGCAGACTTTTTGGATAAGATCATGCCTCAAAGCAGATAGGCGCGGCAGCAGGAAGAAACACTATGGCGCGTTCCGCGATCCTCAATGTAATGGTCCAGGCCGCCATGAAGGCCGGCCGCTCGCTGTCGCGCGATTTCGGCGAAGTACAGAACCTGCAGGTCTCGATGAAGGGGCCGGGCGACTATGTTAGCCAGGCCGACCTCAAGGCAGAAGAAATACTCTTCACCGAGCTATCGAAGGCGCGGCCGGGCTATGCCTTCCTGATGGAGGAGCGCGGCCTGATCGAAGGCGACGACGGCCAGCACCGCTGGATCGTCGACCCGCTCGACGGCACCACCAATTTCCTGCACGGCATTCCGCTCTTCGCCATCTCGATCGCGCTGGAGCGCCAGGGCCAGATCGTCGCGGGTGTCGTCTACAATCCGGCGATGGACGAACTCTACACCGCCGAGCGCGGCGGCGGCGCCTTCATGAATGATCGCCGGCTGCGCGTCGCTGGCCGCACCAAGCTGATCGATACGGTGATCGGCTGCGGCGTACCTCATCTCGGGCGCGGCCAGCACGGCAATTTCCTGGTCGAGCTGCGCAACGTGATGGCCGAAGTCTCGGGCGTGCGCCGCCTCGGCTCCGCCTCGCTCGATCTCGCCTACGTCGCTGCCGGCCGCATGGACGGGTTCTGGGAAACCGGCCTGTCTGCCTGGGACGTTGCCGCCGGCATCCTGCTGATCCGCGAGGCAGGCGGCTTCATCTCCGACTTCGCCGGCGGGCAGAACATGCTGGATGGCGGCTCGATCGTCGCCGGCAACGAGATCATCCAGCGTGCGCTGTTGAAGACCGTCAGGAAGCCGGTGACGCCGCGCTAGGCTCTAGCTAAGCTGACTTGGCGCGCTGAACCGCCGCAGTCGCAAAACCGCAACCAAAGCTTGAAATACTGTCCGGCATCCGCCCAGATAGGGAGATGCAGGATCATTCATGACGCACATCGGCCCTGAATCCCGGATCGAAATCCCCTTCATGGGACGCTGGCACTATTCGCGCGCCGAAATGATCGCCGACGGCATCGTCCATGCGGTGGGCATCGTGCTCGCCATTGCCGCCGGCTCGGCGCTGCTGGCACTGGCCGCGTTCCATGCCGGTCCGGGCGAATATGTCGCCGCCGCCTTCTACGTGGTTTCGCTGCTCACCGTGCTGTCGGTGTCGCTGGCCTACAATCTGTGGCCAGTGTCGCCGGCCAAGTGGATATTGCGGCGCTTCGACCATGCCGCGATCTATCTGCTGATCGCCGCGACCTACACGCCTTTCCTCGCCCAGCTCGACAGTTCGCCGCTGGCCATCTCGATGGTCGTCCTGGTCTGGGTCGCGGCAGCGATCGGCATCGCCATCAAAGTGCTTCTTCCCGGTCGCTTCGACCGGCTGGCGATCGTCTTCTATCTCGCCATCGGCTGGAGCGGCATCGTTCTTGTCGAGCCGCTCGTCCAGACACTGCCGACGACGTCGATCGCGCTGATCGTTGCCGGCGGCATCGTCTATTCCTGCGGCGTCATCTTCTTCGCCTGGAAGGGCCTGCGCTTCCACAATGCGCTGTGGCACGGCTTTGTCGTCACCGGCGCCGGCCTGCATCTGGCCGCCATGGTCGACTGCCTGGTCATCAACCGGCTCTGACGCCAATGATCCGCTTGGCAATATTGCCAAGCGCCATTCAATTTCGTCACAATTGCGTTTAGAGTCGCCGTCAAACGTGAATTGACGGCAGCGGCATCGGAAACGGGGCACGGATGGCTTTTTTCAAATCCTTCGGCATGCGCAGACGCTCCGACGTTTTGATGTACGATCCGCACAAACTGTCGAGCCCGCAGGTCTTCCTCCTGACCATGGTCATCTTCCTGATGATCGTCGCCTTCATCGCCGCCATCCTGACCCGTCAGATCTCGAGCGCCTTCGCCGCCAATCCCGGTCTCAACGGCCTGATCATCGGCGTGCTGGTGGTCGGCATCCTGCTGGCCTTCGTGCAGGTCGGCCGGCTGTTTCGCGAAGTGCGCTGGGTCAACTCCTTTCGGGCCGGCTCCGAAACCACCGAGCCGGTGCTGCTGGCACCGATGAAGGCGATGATCGGCCGCTCGTCGACGATCGCCTTCTCGACCAGCTCGATGCGCACCATGCTCGATTCGATCGCCACCCGCCTCGATGAAAGCCGCGACACCTCGCGCTATCTTGTCGGGCTGCTGGTGTTCCTTGGCCTGCTCGGCACTTTCTGGGGCCTGCTAGGCACGATCGGCTCGATCCGCGAAACCATCGAGTCGCTCGATCCCGGCAGCGGTGATGCCGCCGCCGTGCTCGAATCGCTGAAGCAGGGGCTTTCCGCGCCGCTGGCCGGCATGGGCACCGCATTCTCGTCGTCGCTGTTTGGCCTGTCCGGTTCCCTGGTGCTCGGCTTCCTCGACCTGCAGGCTGGCCGCGCCCAGACACGCTTCTACACCGAGCTCGAAAACTGGCTGTCCTCGGTCACCGACCTGTCGTCCGACATCGTCGTCGCCGAACCGGCCAAGGCCGAATCCTCCGACGAGATCCGCGTCCTGTCGGAAAGACTGCGCAGCATGCAGGAGAACGGCGGCGGCGCCAATCCGCGTGTTGCCACTGCCATGGCCAACCTTGCCGACGGCATTTCGGGCCTGGTCAAGAACATGCGCTCGGAGCAGCAGATCATGCGCGACTGGGTCGAGGCCCAGTCGGACGAGCAGAAGGCGATGCGCAATACGCTAGAGAAGATCGCCGACGCCCTGAAGAAGACTGGAGTCCATTAGCATGGCTCTCGCCAGGAGCCGGCGGACCGATCGCCGTATCGATTACTGGCCGGGCTTCGTTGACGCGCTGTCGACGTTGCTGCTGGCGATCATGTTCCTGCTCACGGTCTTCGTGCTGGCGCAGTTCCTGCTCGGCCGCGAAATCTCCGGCAAGGACACGGTGCTCAATCGCCTCAATTTGCAGATCAATGAACTGACCCAGCTTCTGGCGCTGGAGCGCTCGACGACGCAGGACAAGGAAGATTCGCTCGCCAATTTGCAGGCGTCGCTGTCGGCATCAGAGGCGGAAAAGAGCCGGCTCGAGCAATTGCTGGCGCAAGGCGCCGGTGCCGGCGACGCGGCCAACCAGCGCGCCACGGCGCTTTCGGGTGAACTCGACAACCAGCGCCAGATCAGCCAGCAGGCATTGAGCCAGGTTGAAATCCTCAACCAGCAGATCGCGGCGCTGCGCAGGCAGATCGGAGCGCTCGAAGAAGCGCTCAACGTATCCGAAACGCGCGATCGCGAGTCCAACACCAAGATCGCCGATCTCGGCCGCCGCCTGAATGTCGCGCTGGCGCAACGTGTGCAGGAGCTGAACCGCTATCGGTCCGACTTCTTCGGCCGGCTGCGCGAAATCCTCGCCGACCGCGAGAACATCCGCATCGTCGGCGACCGCTTCGTCTTCCAGTCGGAAGTGCTTTTCCCGACAGGCTCCGAAGTGATCAACGACGCCGGCAAGGTCGAGATGAACAAGCTCGCCGACGCCATCATCGACCTGCAGAAGGAGATCCCGCCGGAGATCAACTGGGTGCTGCGCGTCGACGGCCACACTGACGACAAGCCGCTGTCCGGCACCGGCCGCTACCGCGACAATTGGGAACTGTCGACCGCGCGCTCGACCTCGGTGGTGAAGTTCCTGATCGAGAACGGCGTGCCGGCGAACCGGCTGGTTGCGGCCGGCTTCGGCGAATTCCAGCCGCTCGACCCCGCCGACACCGAAGACGCGCGCAACAAGAACCGCCGCATCGAGCTGAAATTGACCGAGCGCTGATTGGCCTGGCTTGAAGCGGCGACCGCATGTAGGGCGCCAATGCGAGCCGGCAAGGCCTGAAAAGATTACCTTTTTTTTGATTCCACTTTGCCGAGAACCGCTCCTAGGCTGTGTCACGGGGCCGAGAACCGCCGGCGGTGGAACCGTCCATCGCGACGCGACGGAACCGGACGGCCCAAGGCCGGAAGGCGGCGTCCTAACCGCCGCCTTCCCCAGTAAAAGGAGACGCAACCATGCGCTCTTTCACTCCCAAAACCCTCAGGCCCAAAACCCTCTGGCCCAAAACCCTCAGGACTGCAACGCTCGCTGCCCTTCTCGTCACCGTTCCGTTTGCTGGCGCCTACGCTGGCCCGCATGAGACAGCTTTGATCAACCAGATCCAGAGCGTGGATACGGGTATCCAGGCCGCCATGCAGGCGAGCAAGCTCAAGCCGGGCGAGGCGCGTGACTTGCGCACGCAGGTCGCTCAACTTGATCGGGCCGCCCAGCGGGCCGCGCGAGATGGAACGATGCCGACCACACAATATCAGCAGTTGCTGGCGCAGCTCGATGATGTGAGCCAGAAGCTGCGGGCTGCCACCGGCAGCGCCTTCCTCATCGGCAGCGGCGGCGATGGTGGATATTATCCAAACGGCTACGGCCCAAAATATCCAAACGGCTGAAACCATCCATTACAGCGCCGCAGTTTGATCTTGCGCATGATCCTTTGATTTTTGCGCAAGATCCGTTCAGCGCCGAAGGCCCGCGCAGCAAATCCGCGCAGGAACCTTTAGGGATCATACACCCAGCCAAAGTACGATCAGAGCAGCTGCCGCCGGTACGGTCTGGATGCAGAGGATTTTCCTGGCGACCGTCGCCGCGCCGTAGAGGCCGGCGATGGCGACGCAGAGCAGGAATAACACCTTGATCTGGAAACCGGCCTCGCCGAGGTAAAGCCCCCAGATCAGCCCGGCGGCGAGAAAGCCGTTGTAAAGCCCCTGGTTGGCCGCAAGCACTTTCGATGCGCTAGCGAATTCCGGCGTCAGCTTGAACGCCTTGTGGCCGCGCGGCGTGTTCCACAGCACCATCTCCAGATAGACAATGTAGACGTGGATCAGTGCCACCAACCCGACCAGCACATTGGCGATCATGCTTCATCTCCCGTCGCGGCACGGCGCCGCCTCGCGATATTGATCACGCACGCCACCGCTCCCGCAAGACGCATTGCGGCGTGCATCCTGGCTAGCGACCAATGCGCCCATCGCAGACGGCCTTCAGGGTTGCCAATGCCCACGCATTGGTATCTTTTCCCGCCGTTCAAATTCAGCGGAACCCACCATGTCCTTTCAAAAACTCGACGACCTCGGCCACAAGCTCGAAGCACTGGAACATGCCCTCGCCATTCTCGGCGCCGACGAGGCGACCCACATGGCCGTCGGCGGCGGCGAGAAGCGCGCCGAGGCAATGTCAGCGCTGGCCGGCATGCATCACGCCAGAGCGACCGCGCCGGAGATCGCCGACTGGATCGCAGCGGCCGACCAGGAAACATTGAACGAAGAACAGCAGGCAGCGGTCAAGGAGTTCCGGCGGCAATACACCAACCTGACCTGTCTGCCGGTCGAATTCGTCGAGCGTCAAACGACCGCGCGCATGCGCTCCGAGCAGTTGTGGCGCGACTTGCGTGCAAAGAACGACTGGGCAGGTTTTTTGCCGGCGCTCGAAGGCGTCGTGGCGCTGGTGCGCGAGGAAGCAGCACTTCGCGCCGACGTGCTCGGCCTCGATCCCTATGACGCGCTGATGGAGCAATACGATCCCGGCAACCGCGCCGCCGACATCACGCCGGTCTTCGCCGAGCTGAAGACCTTCCTAAGGGATTTCGTGCCGGAGGCACTGGCCGTGCAGGAAGAGCGGCTGGCGAAACATCCGCTGAAGCCGCTTTCGGGCAGCTATGCGATCGAAAAGCAGCGCGAGCTTGGCCTCGCCATGATGGCGGCGGTCGGCTTCGACCTCACCCACGGCTCGCTGTCGGTATCGCATCATCCGTTCTGCGGCGGCGTGCCGAGCGACGTGCGCATCACCACCCGCTACAGGACCTCCGATTTCCTGTCGGCGCTGATGGGCGTGCTGCACGAGACCGGCCATGCGCTTTACGAACAGAACCTGCCGAAGGCGTGGGCGCACTGGCCGCTCGGCAAGGCGCGCGGCATGGCCGTGCATGAAAGCCAGAGCCTGTTCGTCGAAAAGCAGATCGGCCGCAATCCCGAATTCTGGCGCTGGGCGCTGCCTGTGGTCGAACGGCACCTCGGCGAGATCTGGTCGATCGACGACATTCTGCCGCATGTGCATCGGGTCGAGCGCGGCCTGATCCGCGTCGACGCCGACGAGATCACCTATCCGCTGCATGTCATCCTGCGCTACGAGCTGGAGCAGGAGCTTGTCTCGGGACGGCTGGAGGCCGCCGACCTGCCCGAGGCCTGGGACGCCAAGATGCGCGACTATCTCGGCCTGTCGACCATCGACAACCCCGCCGACGGGCCGATGCAGGACGTGCACTGGCCGGGTGCCGCCTTCGGCTATTTCCCGTCCTACACATTGGGCGCCATGATGGCGGCGCAGCAATGGGCAGCGCTGACCAGAGACCATCCCTCCGCCGACGAGGATCTCGCCAAGGGAGACTTCAGCGCCATCAACGATTGGCGTCGCGAAAAGATCTGGTCGCAGGGCTCGCGCTGGTCGACGCCGGAGCTGCTCGAACGGGCGACAGGTGAAAAACTGAACGCCGCGTATTTCACGGAGCATCTGAAGAAGCGCTACGGCGGTTGAACACCGCCATCCCCAAGTCGCTTCCTGCTACCGCAGGCTGTAAAAACCTGCACGGCCAGACTTTACTTTGACTGGAAAGCCTCAGAGAAAGAGCTGTCTTCAACTCTGGGGGGGCAGATGTCGGCCTGTATCAGTTTTCGCGAGGTCAAGCCTTTACGGTGCCTCGTCCTCCTTTTCAGCTTGCTGATCGGCCTGAATTCTCCGGCCAGATCCGACGAGGTGGTTGTGAAGGGACGGCGGAAAGCTGGACGAGGCCGATCGATATCCCGCAAGCCGACCCGACCCGCTCTGACCAGGTTAGAAACGGACTCTCGTGGCTGCTGTCGGACGAGCAGATAATTCATCGCCCCGTCGGCTATGATGACTATTCGCGCCTGGTCTACAAGATCGTCGACCGGCCCGGTCTTGAGCAGGGCGCGGGAATCAACCTGCAGTTCGATCCGTCGCGCCACAAGGTTACGCTCAACCATATACGCATCATCCGCGACGGCGTTGTGCTGGATCGGCTGAACGACACTAAATTCGATATCTTCCGGCAGGAAAAGGACGCGGAAAGAGGCATCTACGATGGCTGGCTGACGGCTCATATCAATGTCGATGATGTGCGCGTCGGCGAGACTATCGACTACGCGACGACCTAGGAGATCACACCACTCGTCTCCGGGAGTCCTTTCTTCTTCAGCTTTGCCGCCGAATGGGAAGAGCCGGTGGCGCTGATCCGCACCAGCATCATCTGGCCCGCCGATCACCCGCTCGAGATCAAAACAAGGGGAACCGAGCTCAAGCCTGCAAACCGGCGGCCGATTTTCCCGCCGATTTCGCGGCAAAGCTCGGCGACATAGCCGTCAAGCACCCCGCGCCGGAAGACCGGATGATCGCGGCGACGCGGCTGGTGCAGGACCAGATCCGCTATGTCAGCCTGTCGATCGGTGCCGGGTCCTACATTCCGCGCGATCCCGCAACGGTCCTGCGGAGCGGGTTCGGTGACTGCAAGGACAAGGCATTGCTGCTTGCCGCATCGCTTGTGCGGCTTGGCATTTCCGCCGAAGTCGCGCTGGCCGATCTCGACCAGGGTCGGGCCCTGGACCAGCATCTGCCGGCGTTGCGGAACTTCGATCACGCCATCGTCAAGGCGAAGATCGGCGGCGAGACATATTGGCTCGATGCCACCAACGATCTCCAGGGCGGCAAGGCGCACAATTTCGTGCAGGCTGATTACGGGTTCGCATTGCCGCTTTCCAGCACCGGCGGATTGGAGAAGATGCCAAGCCCGCAATTGACCAGCCCGTCGATCCAGGTCACTGAGTTGTTCGATTTCCCGCGGGACCCGGGCGATCCGCTGTCCTTGACGGTCACCTCGACATACGAAGGCGCCAGCGCGGATTCGATGCGCAACAAGCTGGCCGGCCGCTCGCTGAGCGACGTGTCGGACACCTATCTGAAATATTACAGCAAGCGGTATCCGGGCATTCAAAGCGCTGCCAAGCTGAACATCGTCGATCGTCGCGACGACAACATCGTCAGCGTGAAGGAAAGCTATAAATTGCCGGCAGCGGCACTGGCCGCCAACGACCTCGCCAAGAACTTTCCCATCCAGGCGGCCGATCTCGGCAACTCCCTGCCGACCCCGACGGCGGTAGGCCGCACCGGACCCATCCTTCTTGGCGGTTCCGTCTACCGGCGGCATACCATCACCCTGCGCAACCTCAAGGCCAGATTTTCCGGGGAAGAGATCAAGAGCATCGTGACACCCTATGTCTCGCTCAAGACCTCCTGGAGCAGCACGCCGACCGAATTCGAGGTGCAATGGAATTTTCAGACGCTGGCAATGGAAGTCCCGGCCAAGGCCATTGCCGACTACCTGAAATCCGTCGACGACATTCAAATGACACCGAGTGGCGGTACGATTTTACCTATGAAGATCCCAAGGATCCGCCCGCCAATGTGCCGGTGGCCGATCCGGGATTGGAACAACGCCAGACCATCTTCAGCATGCTGCTCCTGTCCCTGTTCGTTGGAGTTCCCCTGTTCATGGCCTACAGGCGCGGCAGACGCTGAGTTTTTGCTTGGGGAATGGAAAGAAAGCTGGCCACCTTTGACAGGCTGTCCTGGCACCATAGGCGGCAACCGCTACTCGGCAGCACCTCTGAAAGCACTCGCCCCGGTTTCGAACTGCAGCTTGGCCAGCCGCGCATAGATGCCGCCCTTGGCGACGAGGCTCTGGTGGGTGCCTTCCTCGACAATGCAGCCGCCATCCATGACCAGGATACGGTCGGCCTTGAGCACTGTCGCCAGCCGGTGGGCGATGACGATGGTGGTGCGGCCCTGCATCAGCCGTTCCAGCGCCGTCTGCACCAGCGTCTCGCTTTCGGCGTCGAGCGCCGAGGTCGCCTCGTCGAGCAGAAGGATCGGCGCATCGCGCAGAATCGCGCGGGCAATCGCCACGCGCTGGCGCTGGCCGCCGGACAGCGTCACGCCGCGCTCGCCGACCTGGCTGTCATAGCCATTCTCGAGCTTCAGGATGAATTCGTCGGCAAGTGCATCCTTGGCCGCCGCCTCGATCTCGGCGTCGCCGGCGTCCGGACGGCCGAAGCCGATATTGTCACGGGCGCTGGCCGCGAAGATGGTGACATCCTGCGGCACGATGGCGATGCGCTCTCGTATGGCGACGGGGTCGGCCTCGCGCACGTTAACGCCGTCGACCATGATCTTGCCCGTCTCGGGGTCGTAGAAGCGCAGAAGCAGCGAAAAGACGGTGCTCTTGCCGGCGCCCGACGGGCCGACGATCGCCACCGTCTCGCCGGGCTTGACCTGGAAACTCAGACCGTGGACGGCGGCACGGTCGGGCCCGGCCGGATAGGAGAAGGATACGTCGTCGAAACTTATTGCGCCTCTGGCCGTCGCCGGCAGCAGTTTCGGATGCGCTGGGGCTTGGATCGCGGGCTTCTCGGCCAGGATCTCGGTCAGCCGTTCGGCAGCACCCGCCGCTTGGGAAAGCTCGCCCCACACTTCCGACAGCGCGCCGAGTGCGCCGGCGGCGAACACCGAATAGAGCAGGAACTGGCCGAGCGTGCCCGGCGACAGCGTGCGGTCGAGCACGTCGCGCGAACCGAACCACAGCACCGCCACCACTGAGGAAAAGATCATGAAGATGGCGAAGAAGGTGAGAAAGGAGCGGGCAAAGATCGAGGATCGCGCCGCCTCGAACGCGGCTTCCACGGCCGATGAAAAATGCCCGGTGACCAGCTTCTCATTGGTGAAGGCCTGCAGCGTGCGCACCGCGCCGATCTGCTCGCTGGCATAGGCCGTGGCGTTGGCCAGCGTGTCCTGCGCCAGCCGCGATTTGCGCCGCACCGAGCGGCCGAAGGCGACCAGCGGCAGCACGATCACCGGGATGGCGGCGATGACGAGGCCGGACAGTTTCGGGCTGGTGACGATCATCATCGCCACGGCGCCGAGACCCAAGATGACGTTGCGCAGCGCCACCGATGCGGTGGCACCGACCGCCGACTTGACCTGCGTCGTGTCGGCGGCGAGCCGCGACACGATCTCGCCCGACTGGGCGGTATCGAAGAAGGATGGCGACAGCGTCGTGACATGGCGGAACACATCGCTGCGGATGTCGGCGACGACGCGCTCGCCCAGCGTGATGACGAAATAGTAGCGGCTGGCCGACGCCGCTGCGAGCAAGGCGGCCATCACCACCAGCATGGCGAAGTATTCGGCGATGAAACTGGAATCGGAAGCGGAAAAGCCGTGGTCGATCATTCGCCGCACGGCCAGCGGCAGCGCCAGCGTTGTCGCCGCCGCGACGGTCAGCGAGACGACCGCGCCAATGACCATTTTCCGGTAGCGGGTGATGTAGGGGAACAGGCGCCGCAGCGGCTTGAGCGAGCGCCTGCGCTCGTCTGCATCGCCGCTGGTGTGCGCCATGACCGTTTCCTCTGGCTCTTCTGGGTATGCGCCTCAATATGCGCTTACCGCGGCCTTGTGATTCAATTCCGGCTGATGTATAGGCTCGCCGACCGTTTTAGAAGCCGTGGCTCCTCAATAGCTGCGGCTTCGAGTTTTAAAAAGGGGCGCATCGACGCAGGCTTTATGCCCGTCAGCAGCGCCGGCGAACCAGGAATAGCACAATGAAGACCGACATCCATCCCGACTACCACACCATCAAGGTCGTCATGACCGACGGCACCGAATACATGACCCGTT
Source organism: Mesorhizobium sp. M1312 (assembly GCF_040318115.1). Classification (NCBI taxonomy): domain Bacteria; kingdom Pseudomonadati; phylum Pseudomonadota; class Alphaproteobacteria; order Hyphomicrobiales; family Phyllobacteriaceae; genus Mesorhizobium; species Mesorhizobium sp. M1312. The sequence continues at coordinate 166,150 of NZ_JAMYLQ010000011.1, forward strand.
CGACCTGGGGCAAGGAAGGCGACACGATGAACCTCGACATCGACCCGACCACCCATCCGGCCTGGACCGGCGGCCAGCAGACCCTGCTCGACCGCGGCGGCCGCTTGTCGAAGTTCAAGAAGCGCTTCGAAGGTTTCGGCCTCTAAGCCGCAGGCCTTTTTCGGATCGAAGAAACCCGCCCTCGTGGCGGGTTTTTTGTTGACTGAGCCTCGAGCTAAACCGTCCCAGGTCTGCGCTGCCCTTCACCCTTACCTTCTCCCCGTCACTATGCGGGGAGAAGGTGCCGTCAGGCGGATGAGGGGCGGCGCTCGCTTCGGCGATTAGCCAACGTCACACGGGCCGTCGCTACACCGGCCTAGTGGTCGAGCAACTCCCTGAGCGCCATGCGCTTGTAGGCGGCGACCAGATCGTCGCCTTCCTGTCGACCGACCGAGATCGCCAGCCGCATGGTGGCCTCGCCCATCTGCCAGATGAGAAGCGCCGTCGTTTCCAGTGCCGCCGGATCAGCGGCAGGCCGCAGCCGCTTCAGCACGGCGGTGAGGAATTCGGCGTTGGCCCGGCTGTCGGCGAGCTCGAGCTCGCGCAGCGCCTTGTCGGCCTGCGTGCCCGACCAGATGTCGCGCATGACAGGCGACGCCAGGAACAGCCCGTAATAGATATCCACCAGCTCCGAAAACGCCCGCCGCAGCCCTTCGGCGTCGCTAACCTGTGCAAGTGCTGCCGCGATGCAGGCCTGGCTTTCGGCGGTGTAACGCTCGGCCAGCGCCCAGATGATCGCCCGCTTGTCCGGAAAGAACTGGTAGAGCGAACCGATCGACACGCCGGCTCTTTCCGCCACCTCGCCCATGCGCATGGCATCGCTGCCTTGCTCGGCGATCAACGCGGAGGCGGCGGCCAGCATCCGCTCGACCCGCTCGCGGCTGCGCTGCTGGCTTGGCGCCCGGCGCGGCGATGCGATCTGGCCATCCTGTGACCCTGCTACGGTCGAGCCTTCCATTACTGTCTCCTGACGAACAATCAACAAATTGGCTTGACTCACAAAATACGAGGGTTTATCACGTTTTGCAAATGTGAGGATCACTCATGTTTTCAAGCAAAGGAGAACCATCATGAACGACACAGCAAAAAAACCGACTTTGATCCTCGGCGGCACCGGCAAAATCGGCCGTCGTCTCGCCGACAGGCTGACGGCGCAGGGCCTGCCGGTGCGGATCGGCTCGCGCTCGGGCACGCCGCCCTTCGACTGGGAAAACGACGCGACCTGGGAACCCGCGCTTGACGGTGTCGGCGCCGTCTACATCAGCTACTATCCTGACCTTGCGGTGCCGGGTGCGGCCGAAGCAGTCGGCGCCTTCGCCAACCTTGCCGTGGAGCGCGGTGTGCGCCGGCTGGTGCTGCTGTCGGGACGCGGCGAAACGGAAGCGCAGCGCGCCGAAGAGATGCTGAAAGCCTCAGGCGCCGACTGGACAATCCTGCGCTGCGCCTGGTTTTCCCACAATTTCAGCGAGAGTTTTTTGCTCGATCCGCTGCTCGCCGGTGAGGTGGCTTTGCCGGTCGGCAATGTCGGAGAGCCGTTCGTCGACGCCGACGACATAGCCGACGCCGCCGTTACGGTGCTTACCCGGCAGGGCCATGTCGGCCAGCTCTACGAGCTGACCGGGCCACGGCTGCTGAGCTTCGCCCAGGCGATCGCCGAGATCGGCAAGGCGAGCGGTCGCGACATCCGGTTCATCAGGATTTCGCATGCCGAGTTCACTGCCGCGGTAGCCGGGTACGAATTGCCGGCCGAGTTCGCCTGGCTGCTCAACGAGCTGTTCACCGAGGTGCTCGACGGCCGCAACGAGTCGCTGACCGACGGCGTCGAGCGCGTGCTCGGCCGCGCCCCGAAAGACTTTTCCACCTACGCAACCGAAACCGCCGCTACGGGCATCTGGAGCAACTGACATGATCATGAAACTGCTTTCCACCCTAACCTTCATCGCCGCGCTCGGCTCGGGCGTCGTCGCTGGTGTCTTCTTCGCCTTTTCCAGCTTCGTTATGCCGGGCCTCGCCCGCATGCCTGCCAAGGGCGGCATCGCCGCGATGAATTCGATCAACGTCACTGCGGTGACGCCGATGTTCATGACCGCGCTTTTCGGCACCGGGCTGATCTGCCTTGTCCTCGCCGTCGGCGCTATCATCCGCTGGGGCCAACCGGGCTCGTTTTGGCTTTTCGCCGGCGCGCTGATCTACGTCATCGGCAACCTGATCGTGACGATGATCTTCAACGTGCCGCTCAACAACGCTCTGGCCGCTGTCGATCCGGCCAGCACCAACGGCGCCGCGGTGTGGACCACCTATCTCAGGGACTGGGTGATGTGGAACCATGTCCGCACCATCACCGCCATCGCCGCGCTGGGCTGCTTCATCATGGCATGGCGGTGAATGCACGACAGAAGAGTAAAAGACCCCTCAGGCAGGGCCTTTTGACTGATGGCCCTTGCGGTCGGCATGGCCGAGGTCGCGATCCGGATCGATCACGTCGCGAACCAGTTGCTTGAGCTTTGCGGCATCGGGAAAGCCGCCGTCGCGCTTGCGGTCCCAGACCAGCGTCTCGTTGCAGCTGACGGTGAAGATGCCGCCAGTGCCGGGCACCAGCGTGACCTCGCCCAGATCCGTTCCGAAGGTGGAGAGCAGCTCCTGCGCCATCCAGCCGGCCCGCAGCAGCCAGTGGCACTGCGTGCAATAGGTGATGCGGACCTGGGGCAGCGCCTGTTCGGTCATGTCAGATTGAGCTCCGCTCATGTCGGACTGAGCTCCGCTCATGTCTCGGACTGGGTTTCGCTCATGCCTGGCTGAGCCTTGTTCATGCCGCGCTGAGCTTCGCCATGGTCTCGTCGTCGACCTCGAAGTTGGCGTAGACACTCTGCACGTCGTCATCGTCCTCGAGCGTCGCGACCAGCTTCATCAGCGACTGTGCCCGTTCCTCGTCGACCGCAATGTTGGTCTGCGGCTTCCAGATCGGCTTTACCGATTCAGCCTCGCCGAGCGCGCCTTCCAGCGCCTTCGACACTTCGCCAAGGTTCTCGAAGGCGCAATAGATCGTGTGGCCTTCCTCGTCCGACTGGACGTCGTCGGCCCCGGCCTCGATCGCCGCGTCCATGACCTTCTCGGCGCTGCCGACCGATGCCGGATAGAAGATCTCGCCGACACGGTCCCACATGAACGACACCGAGCCGGTTTCGCCCATCGCCCCGCCGGCCTTGGTGAAGGCGGCACGCACATTCGACGCCGAGCGGTTGCGGTTGTCGGTCAGCGCCTCGACGATCAGCGCAACGCCACCCGGCCCGTAGCCTTCGTAGCGCACGGCTTCGTAAGTCTCGGCGTCGCCCATCGACGCCTTGTTGATGGCGCGCTGGATATTGTCCTTCGGCATCGACACCGCTTTGGCGTTCTGCACGGCAAGACGCAGGCGCGGGTTCATCGACGGATCCGGCGTGCCGCTCTTGGCCGCGACGGTTATTTCGCGCGCCAGCTTGGAGAACATTTTCGACCGCACCGCGTCCTGGCGGCCCTTGCGATGCATGATGTTCTTGAACTGTGAATGGCCAGCCATGGCACCCCTGTCGTCTTCTTGGCAGAGCATCCTGCAGCGAGGTAGTCACCTCGCCTTTTGCCAAAATGCTCGAAGTCAAAATTTCAGAACGTCCCTGGTGCGTCCGGATGGACGTACGGCGCTCTATCTCGGAATGGCCGGCTTATAGATAAATCGGCTCAATTCGTCCAGCCGCGCCGTAACGGTGTGCGCAACACGTCCGTCAGCTGCATCTCTGCAGCCGTTCACCCTTCCAGATCGGATTTCAGCCGGTCGAGAATGCTGATCGCATGCGTAGCATATTGGCTGATCCAGCGGTCATGTATCTGCTTGATCGGCAGCGCATTGAGATGGTTCCAGCGTTCGCGCCCCTCGCGCCGCGCCACCACCAGGTCGGCTTCCTCCAGCACTTTCAGATGCAGCATGACGGTGCAGCGGTCCATGTCGGGAAAGGCATCGCACAGCATGCCGGTGGTCCGCGGCGCGTCCTTCAGCTCGTCCAGCAGCGCGCGCCGGCGCGGGTGCGCCAGCGCCTTGAAAACATTGTCGTCCTGCGCTTTGCTTGACATGTTACATTTTTATAACATAATACCGATCCGATCAAGGAAGGTGCTGTGGATATGTCTCTTGGATTCAGAGTTTCGGGCCGCATCGGCAAACCGGTTGCCGAAGTTTTCGACGCGGTCGTCAACCCGAACAAACTCAGCGGCTATTTCACCACTATCGGCGGCGCCAGTGCCCCGCTGGTGGCCGGGGCCAAGGTCGTCTGGTGGGGCAAGGTCCCGGTCGAGGTCGACGAGGTGGAGAAAGACGGCCGCATCGTGCTGCGCTGGGACGCCACCGACGCCGACGGCAAGCCCGCCTACAAGACGCGCATCGAGATGAATTTCGAGCCGCTGGACGACGGCGGCACCTTCGTCACCATCGCCGAGGCCGGCTGGCACGAGGACGCGGTCGGCCTGAAGAAGTCTTACCTGAATTGCGAGGGCTGGTCGCAGATGCTGGCCTGCATGAAGGCCTATGTCGAATACGGCATCAATTTGCGTGACGGCTATTACCGTAGCGAGATGAAGGGCGAGCCCGCCAATGAAGACAATATCTGAGAAGACGGAGGAAAGAATGGCTGCGAAAATCACCGGCGGCATCAACATCGCCATGAAGGTGCCGCCGCACCAATACCAGGAGACGATCGCCTTCTACCGGGATGTCGTCGGCCTGAAGCCGTTCACAGCCAAAGCTCCAGCTATTGGCTTCGAACTCGGCCCCAATCGCCTATGGATCGACGAAGCGCCGATGCTGAGCCAGGCCGAGGTCTGGCTGGAGCTGCTCACCGATGATTTTCCGGTCGTAGCCGATCACCTCGCCAAGGCCGGCGTCGTGCGCTGCGACGCCATCGAGGCGCTCGGCGAAGGTTTTCGTGGCGGCTGGATCACCAATCCCGCCAACATCATTCACCTCGTGCGCGAACCCGACGCATGGTGACGGAGGCTGCGTCGACTTTGAGAGGAGGACAACCTGGAAATCCGTGAGGCACCGGTGGCCGAAGCCGGCATGCTGATCCGGCGGCCGGTCGCAGAAGTGTTCGAAGCCATCGTCGATCCGGCGATCACGACGAAATTCTGGTTCACCCATGGCAGCGACAGGTTGGACAGCGGCAACGAGGTTCGCTGGGAATGGCGCATGTATGGCGTGTCGACGCCGGTCACGGTCAGCGAGATCGTCAGGAACGAAAAGCTCGTCATGCAATGGAGCGATCCGCCGACCACGGTAGTCTGGGCCTTTAGCGAGACGCCGGGCGGCACGACCTTTGTCGAGGTTCGCAATTTCGGTTTTGCCGGCAGCCCCGATGAACAGGTCAAGCAGGCGATCGGCTCGACCGGCGGCTTTGCGCTGGTGCTCGCCGGCGCCAAAGCGTGGCTGGAGCAGGGCCTGACGCTTGGCCTGATCGGCGACCGTCACCCGAAAGGTGTGCCGACCGACTAAGTGGCCGGGTGCCAAAAGCCATTCTGCAGCGATCCTTCCCACCCCCCTCTGTCCTGCCGGACATCTCCCCCTCAAGGGCAGGGGAATCGCATATGGCGATTTTGGGGTTGAGTTTAGGCAGAGAAAGGATTCTTTGGAGAGGCAGTTGAGCGAAGGATCGACTGCCATTTCCTGCCTTGAGAGCTATTTTGGCGCGCTGCCTGATCCACGCGCGCCCAACGCCACGCACCGGCTTGGCGACCT